>NZ_JAPDCI010000006.1:0-236475 GCF_027705905.1 Aeromonas sp. Y293-4
TCGACTTGCATGTGTTAGGCCTGCCGCCAGCGTTCAATCTGAGCCATGATCAAACTCTTCAATTTAAGTTTGGTTGCTTCGAAAAGCGGCTCAATGAATTGCTGAAATAAACTGTTCGACTTCTTATTGCTAAGAAATCGTCTTGGTCACTTCACCAGACATTGAAAATCAAAAATTGTTTTTGATGTTCGATGCTGTGAGTGCCCACACAGATTGCTTGATTCAAATTGTTAAAGAGCGTCACGCTTGTCGCGCTGAGGAGGCGCATATTACGCCCCTCACTTCGAAAGTCAAGAGATTGTTTTCGCTTTTCTTTCGGCGCCCACTTCACCAGGAAGCTGGCTCATCAGTCCGGCGTGTTCCGCCGTGCTGGTAGGGGCGCATTATAGGGAGCCGCGCCGGGATGACAAGGGATTTTTCAGCAAAAAAGTTCGTTCGCTCAGATATCAAGCAATCACCTCTTTTTTGCTCAAAATAGCATCAATTCTGACTATTGCCGGATTTAAATTGAACATTTGAAAAGCCAATTTTATAATTGGTCATCTCAAATATTTAATTGGAAGGCCCTCATGCATCAAATCCTCGATAGCCATAAGGAAAAGCAAATCGTCCCGCTGTTCCGCTTGGGGTTCCGACCCTTCTTCTTGTTCGGGGCTCTGTTTGCGGCCGTCGCCATGTTGTTTTGGCTGGGGCAGCTCAACGGTTGGCTAACCTTGCCAGGGATTGCCAACCCGATCTGGTGGCATGGTCATGAGATGCTGTTTGGTTTCGGGGCTGCCATCGTCGCGGGTTTTCTGCTCACCGCGGTGCAGAATTGGACGGCCCATCCCGGTGTTCGAAGCTGGCCATTGGCAATGGTGGCGGGGTTGTGGATGTTGCCAAGGACCTTGTTACCCTGGCTGGGTGAAGAGAATACGCTCCTGATGGTGGCAGACCTGCTCTGGCTGCCGCTGTGCGCCTGGTTCCTTGCCAAGCCTATCTTGATAACCCGGCAATGGCGCAACCTCTTCTTCGTGCCCCTGTTGCTGATACTGACCTTGCTCAATGGTGCCAGCTGGTTATGGCAGACCGATTGGACCACCGTTGAGCACCTATTGATCACCACTGTGCTGTTGTTTACCACCCTGATCGCCGTGATGGGTGGAAGGGTGATTCCGTTCTTCACCGCCCGAGCAACCGGTCAGGAGAAACCCGCACCTCAGCTCTGGCTGGAGCGGGCGGCGCTCGCGACACTGTGGCTTATCTTGCTGTGCTGGCTGCTGCTCCCCACCCAATGGGTCACCAGCATATATATAGTGCCTCTCTATATAGTGGCGGCGAGTTTGCATCTGTGGCGACAACTGCGTTGGCATCTGCCATCGACCGTTGCGCATCCCCTGCTGTGGTCACTCCATCTCGCCTATCTGTTTATCCCTCTTGGCCTGCTCGCCCTTGCGGCACATAGCGCGGGTCTGCCCATCACGTTGTCGATGGCCAGTCACCTGCTCAGCGCAGGCTGTATGGGCACCATGATCCTGGGCATGATTGCGCGAGTCTCCCTCGGCCATAGCGGTCGGGCCTTGCTGATAGGACGCAGGATCACTGGCGCATTCGCCCTGGTCATCGCTGCCGCTACAATGCGGGTGGCGATTCCGCTGTTCTGGCCTGCTTATACCCTGCATGGCTGGAACCTCAGCGCGCTTGCCTGGATCGCTGCCTATGGTCTGTTTGTCTGGGTCTATACCCCGATACTGATCCGCCCCAGAGCAGATGGTCGACCGGGTTGATGACTGCGGAACATGTTCAGGGTGTTGCCAACGGATAGTGGATCAGGTTGTGGAAGATCGCCGGTGCTATGCCCAGATTGCGATAACCGTGGGGACGGTCGGCAGCAAAACGCACCGCCTCCCCTTGCACCAGTGAGCGCCACTCCCCTTCCACCAGCACCTCCATCATGCCGCTGATGACGATGACATGTTCGGTCACTCCCGGCTCATGGGGCTCGGATTCACGCTGGTAACCCGGCAACAGGGTCAGCTCAAGCAATTCGAAGCCAAACCGGTTTTCATAAGGGAAGAGGGGGGCCACTTGCATGCCCTCTCCCGCTGGCTGCTGGCGAATGGCATCGGCAGTGCGATAGAGCACCTCTGCCTGCGCGGCGGGTGTGGGCTCAATGAAACTGGAAAATGAGACTCGAAAACCGGTGGCTATCTTCCACAGCGTCGCCACTGTCGGGCTGGACTCTCCCCGCTCAATCTGCCCCAGCATCGCCTTGCTGACACCCGTTTCGCGCGCGGCGGCATCCAGGCTCCAGCCGCGCTCGCTGCGCAGCCCCTTCAGTCGAGCAGCCAGATGCTGACTCATCTCTTGCATAACTGCCTCTTTATTACTCTTGCACGATGCGCCTTGTGCGCTATAGCGCACAGCGATATAGTCAAAGTTTTATTGTACGTAATAACGCACAGCGCGTCACAACGCCAAGAGGAAGAGTCATGCCCTTCGCCCTCCCCCATCTGGTCGCAGGCTTTATCGCCGTGATGGTCGGCTACACCAGCTCCGTCATCCTGATCATCCAGGCCGCCACGGCAGCGGGTGCTGATACTGCCCAAGTTGCCTCCTGGCTCTGGACGCTGGGGATCGGCATGGGGGTGAGCTGCATCGGCCTCTCTCTCTATTACCGCATGCCCGTACTGACCGCCTGGTCCACACCGGGCGCGGCACTGCTGATCGCCACGCTGGGCAACTTCACTCTGGCGGAATCGATCGGCGCCTTTGTGATCTCCTCCCTGCTGATCACGCTGTGTGGCATCAGCGGCTGGTTCGACCGTTTGATGAAACATATCCCGGCTCCACTGGCCGCCGCCATGCTCGCTGGCGTGCTGCTCAGATTCGGATTGGATCTGTTCAAGGTCGCCCCGCAAGATCCCTTGCTGCTTGGCACCCTGCTGCTGGCCTTCCTGCTGGGTCGTCATCTCTGGCCCCGCTATACCATGGTGCTGGTACTGGGAGTGGGGATGCTGATCTGCAGCGTGCGGGGGGATTTGCAAATGGGCACCCTTCACTGGCAACTCGCCAGCCCGGTCTGGACATGGCCAGCCTTCTCCCTTGATGCTCTGTTTGGTATCGCGCTGCCGCTGTTCATTGTCACCATGACATCGCAAAACATGCCGGGAATTGCCATCTTGCGGACCCACGGCTATCAGCCTTCCACCTCCTCACTGATCAGCTGGACCGGCCTGACTGGCCTGCTGCTCGCCCCTTTTGGCGGCTATGCCTTCAATCTGGCCGCCATCACTGCCGCCATCTGCATGGGCAAAGAGGTCGACCCGGATACCAAGCGCCGCTGGCCTGCTGCGGTTTGGGCGGGTTGCTTTTATCTCCTGACCGGCTGCTTCGGTGCAACCGTCGCAGCCCTGTTTAGCGCCTTTCCGGCAGCCCTTGTCACCTGCATCGCCGGATTGGCACTGCTAGGTACCATCGGCAGCAGCCTGCACTCGGCCTTGCAACAGGATGAAGCGCGAGAAGCTGCGCTGTTCACCTTTATTATTACCGCGTCCGGGATCAGCCTGCTCGGCATCGCGGCAGCCTGCTGGGGTCTGCTGATTGGTCTGGCTATCTATCAGTTCCAATCATATCGACAAAGGAATCAATTGAACCTCAAACCGTGAACCTCTGCACACTATCCAGATAAAATGATTCACAAGTGAAACTAATTTCCTTCTAGTGGTGCCAGGGCACCAATCTTCCCGGACATGGTGCCCTGTCAGGTTCCATGCAACGGAGAATAAAAATGAAGAATCAGGCTGTCTTGTTACTACTGGCCATACTGGGTGCTACGAGCGTCCAGGCTGCCGATACGGATCGAGAGCTGGCTCGCCAGCTCGCACTTCAGCAGAAAAACCTGCTGCCCCTGCTGAGCAATCAGCAATACCAGAGCCCGCTTCCCAATCTGCTGCAGAAGGCCAGCCCGCGCCTTAAGCGGCAGGCGACCGATGCCAACCAGGCGGCCATCAGCCGGCAAGGACTGGATGGCGAGGTCAAGCAACTGATGCAGTTGCGGTTGGCCAACACCGATCAGGCCGCTGCACTGCAACAGGGCGTCGAACCGCTGGTCGCCTATGTTCCAAGTGGAGATGAGAAGAGCTGGAGCGCCATTGAAGCGTTCGACAGCGCTGGCAATCCCGTCTATCTGGATGTGGACAAGGCACCGGCCCGGCCGGTTCTGGTAGTCGAAGCCGATCCCGTCAAAGCCAAGAACGCAGGCTTGAAGGTGATGCGTAAGGCGCTGGCCGATGCGGATCTGCAAAGCGCTCCGCGAGTGGCGGCCAGCACGGCGCCACTCAAGACCAGTATCCTGAAAAAGATCAGACTGAAGGATGATCAGGAGCCCTGGCTGCTCGGCGCGGCCGAAGTGTATGCGGTGGTCGCAGGGGTCAATCCCAGCCGGGATGAGCCTGTGGTCGATATTGTCGACATGCCCTACCTCGACTATGACAACACAGGCTACACCCCCAACCAGATCCTGGTTTACTGGGATCGCTATCGCTGGGGTGCCGTCGATGTGGTGATGATGGAGCAGGATGACAACGTCAACTACAAGGAGCTGAGCGCCCTGCTGATTGAAGCTCTCAAACTCGGCTTTACTGCGGGTGGCGTGCCGGAAGCCCTGCCCTTCCTCGATCTCGGCGGTCGCATCGTCAAGGCGCTGCCCGACTCCTGGATGACCAACAACGACGACTATCTGGATACCTTCTACACACTGGAGCAGGATCAGGTCTATCGCCAGTATCCGGGGGCTGCCGGTAATGCGGTTATCGATCTTGAGCCAAAAGAGATCGCCCCGACCAGACCTTGATAATCAGCCATAACGAAAAAGCCAATGAGCAACTCATTGGCTTTTTGCTTTTATCGCGGTGACCACAGGTCAACCCTTGGGACGAACCCCCAGAGTATGGCAGATGGCATAAGTCAGCTCGGAGCGGTTCAGGGTATAGAAGTGGAAATCCTTCACCCCTTCCTGACTCAGCACGCGCACCTGATCGATGGCGATGCTAGCCCCCACCAGATTGCGGGTCATCTGATCGTTATCCAACCCCTCGAAACGCTGATGCATCCAGCGCGGGATCTTCACGTTGGTAAAACCGGCAAACTTGGCCAGTGTCTGGTAGTTGGAGACCGGCAGGATCCCCGGCACGATTTCGGCATCGATGCCGATGGCGGCGCAGCGATCCCGAAAGCGCAAGTAAGTTTCCACATCGAAGAAAAACTGGGTGATAGCACGGTTGGCACCGGCATCGATCTTGCGCTTGAGGTTGAGCAGGTCGGATTGTGCACTCTTGGCCTCCGGGTGCCCTTCAGGATAGGCGGCAACCGAGATATCGAAGTCCGCCTCTGACTTGAGCAGGGCAACCAGATCGGTGGCATACATATCCGGCTTCTCCAACCCCTGCGGCAAATCACCGCGCAGAGCTACGATATGGCGAATACCGCTGTTCCAGTAATCGCGGGCGATGGTGCGCAATTCGTCGCGGCTGGCATCGATACAGGTCAGGTGAGGCGCCGCAATCAGGCCGGTCCGCTCCTTGATGTCCTTGATCACCTTGTGGGTGCGATCACGGGTACCGGAGTTGGCGCCATAGGTGACAGAGACGAACTTGGGTTCCAGCACTTTCAGCCGTTCGATGGACTGCCAGAGGGTATTCTCCATCCCTTCACTATTGGGCGGAAAAAACTCGAAACTGACCGAAATATCGCCATTCAAATCTGCCAAGCTCTGGTTGAGCGCTTCAACCTGACGTGCACTGTGAAAACCCATCTGCTCTTCTCCCTGTCCTGCAATCCATCTGCCTACGTCAAAACGGATGTTTGGACGTCTAAACGTCTTTATATTTATGAGCAAAACGACACAAAGTCAACAGGGTTTTACCTCACATCCGATCTGACGAACTTCATATTTACAAAATTAACGGTACGTAACCGAAAAGTGCCCATCCCAAAATTGCCCCAGTCGAGTTATGATGGGGGCAGATCGTCCTGGACGTTCTGAATCTGCGTGTGATTGTTTGGCCGGAGGTTTCTCCGGCCCCTTTTCATCTATTTCCCACTCCTGCCGATAACAGAATGAGTCTTTGCAGGAGCACCATCATGGATACCCACCCCGGCTTTGCCACCGACTTGCTGTTCGATCGCTATCAGGGCGAGGTTGTTCAGCACGATCAGTTCTGGGCGGTTCGCACGCCGGATGCTCCCGATTACTACTTCGGCAACTACCTGCTACTCCCCAACCCACCCAGCGACCGTGACAAAGGCTGGCTGGAAGCCACATTTGATCAGCTGATCGGCCAGGATCCTCGAGTGCGCCACCGCACCTTCCAATGGCCACTGGCAGCCGGGCAAAACAGCCGGATCGCCGGTTTTGTCGCAACGGGATACCAATATATGGAGTGCGTGGTGCTGGCGCTGGATGAGCAGAGCTGCCCACCCCCTCACGACGACATGAACAAGGTTGAGGCACGTACCTTCACCACTGCTGATTGGCCTGAGTGGCTCGACTTCGAACTCAATGAACGGGATGAGGGGCACTCGGAACAGAGCTATCTTCCCTATCTGCGATCCCGCCAGGCGCTCTATCAGGCCATGATTGCCGATGGTCTCGGGGACTGGTGGGGGATCTGGCGAGAGGGACAACTGGTCGCCAGCTGCGGCCTCTTCTTCTGCGGCACACTTGGGCGCTTCCAATTGGTACGCACGCACCATGCGTGGCGCAACCAGGGGTTATGCCGCCAGTTGCTGAGTCAAGTGGCTCGCGCAGGATTATCCCGTGCCAAACAGCTAATCATAGTGGCCGACGAACACTACCATGCCCAGCGCATTTACCGCTCTCTGGGGTTTGCCCCGGTTGCCCGCATCGGCAGCCTCTGCCGCTGGCCCCACGAAGTACAATAAAGCGATACATGCTGGCCGCGAGCCATAAAAAACGGGAGGCTGATGCCTCCCGTTTTTATTGATGCCGATGACCTATTGCTGTGGCTGCTGTGGCGCCTCCAGCTCGTTGGAGAGCGCCTGCTCCACCTCATCCGACGGCGCCGGTAATGGGGCAGCGGCCGCTGATGCGGGTTCTGCGGGAGTCACAGCAGGTGACACCACGGCCGATGTTTCACTGGTCGCGGGAGCTGCGGACACCTCAGTCGTCGGCGCCGAAACAGGAGCAGGGGCAACCGCATCACACTGACAATCCGCGCTCTTGGCCTTATTGCCCTGATGAGGGGCATACCAACCCTTCAAGCCACCTTCCAGTCGATCCGCGGCAGCCTTGGGCTCCATCTTGCCAAGCAGCACAGCCTGACTCACCTCGGCCAGCTCATCCCCCAACTTGGGCATACCACGGGAGAGGATCTGGGTCGCCACCCGAATGGTCGAGTCACACTGATCGCGCCACTCCATCATCTCTTTGGCCGCCGGATTGATGACATCGAAGAAGTGGTTGGAGAGGGAGAAGAATCCCGGCAGCGAGTTGGTATAGAGCTCGGCAAATTGCGGCGTCGTCAGCCACTGCAGGAAAGCCATTGCTCCCTCTTTATTCTTACTGGCCGGATTCATCCCCATACCGATATCGGTGTGGTCGGTAAAGAAACAGCCATCACCCTGTTTGGCCACCGGCGGACGCATGACGCCAAAATCGACCTTGCCGGTGAAGGGGGCAATTTCCCAGGACCCCGCCACGTAGAAGGCGGCCTTGCCCGAAGTGAACAGCTCGTTACTGGTCGCATAATCGCGGCTCTCGCCACCTTCACCGAGGTAGGAACGCCAGCGGGCCAGCTCGTCGAATACCTTCACATATTGCGGGTTGTCCAACCGCTCCTGCCCGCCGATCAGTGCCAGACGGCCGTCCTCTCCCTTCCAGTAATTCGGACCAATGTTCTGGAACCCCAGTTCGGAGGCAACCCAGCTCTCGGAACCGCTCATGGCCAGCGGCACATAACGCCCGTCGGCCTTGATCTTGTCCAGCACGGCGAAGAACTGGTCGCGGGTTTGCGGCAAGGTGAGCCCCAACTCACTGAAGATCTTCTTGTTATAGAAGAAGCCATGGATCACCGAGGCCATCGGCACGCAGAAAGTCTGGGCACCGGAATCGGTCTGCCACGGTGACTGGGCAAAACTCGGGAAGTTCTCCATCCCCGCCATTTCGGTCAGCTCGGCCAGATGGCCAGCCTTGAACAGGGCGAGCGAGTCATCAAACGGACGACAGGTAATAAGATCCCCCGCCTTGCCCCCTTTCAGGCTCTCCCACAAAGTGGGCATGTAGTTGACGTTCTGCACCGGATGAAAACTCACCTTGATGCCGGGATGCGCCGCTTCAAACGCAGGGATAATCTTCTGCTCCCACAACGCCTTGTCATCGGTTCGCCAGCTTTCAATCACCAGCTCGCTGGCCATCAGCTGGCCACACAACAGGAGACTCAGGGCTCCAATCCACTTTTTAGACATAAGCCCTCCTAGACCTTGAAATGTGCGATCAATTGCTGCTGTTTGGCGACCAGGTCGGCCAGCACTTCGCTGCTGCTGGCGGATTCCCGCGCCTCCCGCTCGGTCTCGTATGCCACATCGGCAATACCGGCGATATGACGAGCGACCCCCTGACTGACGGAGATCTGCTCCTGAGCGGCATGGGCCACCTGATCCGCCATCGACTTGATGGCACCCATCCGATCGGCAATGGATTGCAGCGCCACATCCATCTCGCGAGTCTGCTCGACACAGCTCTGGGTCTGCTCCTGGCTACGCCCCATCACTTCAACCACATGCTTGCTGGAGCTTTGCAGATTCTCAATCATCCCCTGGATCTCTTCGGTCGAAGTCTGGGTGCGATTGGCCAGTGCCCGCACCTCATCGGCCACCACCGCAAAACCGCGACCGGCATCGCCAGCACGAGCCGCTTCGATGGCGGCGTTCAACGCCAGCAGGTTGGTCTGCTCGGCAATGCTGCGGATCACATCGAGAATGCTGCCGATGTTGTTGCTGAATTCCCCAAGCTTATAGGTGATCCCGACAGCCTCCTCCATGGCGCCAGCCAGCTGCTCGGTGATTCGGCGAGTGGTGGCCACTTTCTGGCGACCATTGCGCGCCTCTTCATCGGCCAGATCCACTTCCCGCTTGGTGCCATCGGTAGAGCGGGCCACCTCGGTGGCGCTCACTTCCAGCTCGGTAATGGCGGCGGCCACCTGATCGGTCTGGCTCTTCTGCTCCTGTACCCGGGACATGGCCCGTTCGCTGATCTCGGCGGCGCGGCTCGCCTCATCCACCAGATGGCGGGAGCCCGCATTGATTTGAGAGAGCAGCTCGCCGGTCTTGCCCGCCAGCGTATCGATGGAGCGAGAGAGGCTGCCAAATTCGCAACTGCTGCGGTAGTTGATGCGGCGGGTCATGTCGCCGGCCGCCATGTAATCGAGCTCCTTGTTGATCATCTGCAACGGGCGCTGAATGCTGCGCGCCGTGGTATAGCCGATCACCAGCGCGGCAGCGGCCGACATCGCAGCAACCACCAGGATCCAGAAGCTGGCACTGCTGACCGCCGCATCGGCGTTGATCCGGCTATCGCTGGCGATGGCTCCGGCAGACTTGCCCATCTCATCGAGCAAATTGAGGCTGTTGACCAGACTGGCATCCAGCTGCTGATTTTGCGTGGCCAGCGACAGCGCCAGCTGCTGAGCCTGACGCATGGTTGCCAGCAAGCCCTGAGCGCCAAGTGCCAGCTCCTGCATCCGATCCAGATTGGAGACAAAGCGCGCTTTCACATCATCGGGCACCAGCACCCGCTCCAACCGCTTGCGGGCCATCTCGATGTCCTTGCTCAACACCTTTTCCAGCTCGTTCAGGTCGGTTCTGGCATCGGCACGGCGGATATTCTTCAGATCGCGGGCGATACCCGAGGTAATAAGCTCCGCCTTGTTGCGCATGGAGCGCTTACTGGCGGTCTGTTGCAGCAGCAAATCCGCCGCCCACTGGTAGGTATCCTCAAGGCGGATAAATTCCATCTCCAGCTTGTGGCGCTGATCCAGCGCACTGACCCACTGTCGATGCTGTGCCAACACCTGATCCGCCAAGCCATAAAATTGGGTGGTAGCACTCTCGACCTGCTGGAAGCGGGCACGAGCATCCGCTACGTCGGTAAATTTACCCATCTCCTGACTCAGCTGGGCGAAGCGGTTCTGCTGCTCCTTGAACTGATTGGCCAGCTGCGGCAACTGGGCGGCATCTTCACTGGTGCGGTAGACCAGCACCCAGCGGTTACTATCCTGCAGTGCCCCCTTGAGACCTGCGACAGCAACTACCAGCGGGGTTGCCCGGTCAGATACGGCAGAGAGGCCGTCATTTATACCCTTGATTTTAAAGGTACTGATCACACCAAGCAGGATCAGCAACAGCAGCATCAACACGAATCCGGCGATGATCCGCTGCACGATAGATAAACCCATGGAGACATCCTCACTCATTGGGGGAAGGTAAAGTGAACATAGTCACTATCGGCAGGGGTGGCGAATAACTGAAATAAAGCGGCAGGTATTTAATTGATTTGTATCGGGTTGGATCACAGTACAGACAAAATCAGCCATACGAAAAAAGCCCGGCACAAGCCGGGCTGAAAGAGACGTACTTTGCTATCTTCCGCGATCCGTTCAGAACCGCAGTCAGAATCATTAGAAGCGGTAGCCAACACCCACCATAAAGGCCATCGGGTCGATATGCGTTTTGAAGGTGCCAACACCATCAACTTTAACATCTGTATCGATATCCATGATCCAGGCTGAACCGTTTACAAACCAGCGATCTGTAACCGCCATATCGATACCGACCTGACCTGCCAGACCCCAAGAGTCGTCAAGGCTGATATTGGCACCATCAAGTGCTCCCACCCCCTTCTCATCAAAGAAGGTGGTGTAGTTCACACCCACACCAACATACGGGCGAACCTTGCTCTGGGCATCGCCAAAATAGTACTGGGCCATCAATGTTGGAGGCAGATGTTTAACCTTGGCAATCTCACCAAGATCGCGAGTACTCACTCTATGGGAGAATGGGGTTGCAGCCAGCAACTCAACACCCCAGTTGTCGGTGATCATATAACCGAGGGTCAGGCCAAGCTGTTGATTACTGTTAATCTCAAATTCACCGGTACCCAATACGTTGTCACTGCTCTCCTGAGGAGAAACGATGGCCAAACCACCACGAACCAGAATATCACCAGCCTGATGGGCCATGGCGAAAGGAGAGGTCACTGCAGCGGCAATCATCAGAGGAAGTAATTTTTTCATCACGTAATCCCTTTTTTTGTTTTCATTTGATGCTGTAAGCCCGCTGACTATATGCTCTTGTAAATGCAAAGTTATTGACTTGGAGCAAAGGTTGCACAGAAATAAATCGATTGGTGTGACATCTTTGCGCGCCATCCCAATCTCGTTGAGCCCCCAGACAACAAGCTGAAATGCCTGTTTCGACAGGTTGTAACTACCCGCATCCAGCGCCAAAAGGGGCAAACAAACCACATCTTATTGCGCGGCAGCGCGGCTATTAATTGTTGTTAATATGGGCAAATCAGCGTATTTTTTGCGCCATGCAAGTTACTGGGAAGTAATGGTTTATTTATGAAAAATGAGTCGAAATGGCAAAAGGTGGGGGCCTTTCTCGCGGCCGTGTGGGGAATCGGATCCTTTCTCTTTATCCTGCTCGGTTTTATTGTCGCCCTGGCCTATCTGGTATTGATACGGCAGGGTTAATCCGGATTGACAGAGTGCAGCAGGGTGATATGCCCCCCTTCGGCAAGCTGTTCCGGAGTCTGACCCATTCCCTCAGCAGAGAGGCTACCAGCGTAGCCACACCACCGATTTCGCCCGCCGACTTTGGCCTGATACAGCGCCATGTCCGCCAGTTTGAAGCTATGACTCCAGAATGAATCCGGGTACTCCGGGTGCAACGGATAGCGGCAGAACCCCAGCGACACCGTCAACCAGAGTGGCGCATCCTCTCTGCCAAAGCGGTGCTGAGCGACACGCTGGCGCAGATATTCGACCCGCAGCGCCAACTCTTGCTCGTCATCCACTTGTAGCAACAACAAGAACTCCTCCCCGCCCAGCCGGATGATAGGCTCGCGCTCTCCTGTCACCACCTTGCGCAGCAGATCCGCCAACTGTTTCAGCACCAGATCCCCGATGTCATGGCCAAGGCGGTCATTGATCCGCTTGAAATGATCCAGATCCAGCAGCAATAACAGACAAGGTTTGGCCCGGTTGGCCTGCAACCAGCCATCGAGATAGCGACGATTGAAACAACGGGTCAAGGGGTCGGTGAATGCAGCCATCTCCATCTGGCTGGATTTTTCCAACAAATCATCGTGTTGCTGACTGACCTTGCTGGCCATCTCCTTGAATTTGCCGCTCAGGGTCGCCATCTCGGCGCTGCTGTCGATATAGGGGATCAAGGTGGCATCTGGCCGATCGCCAAAGCGTTGCAGCGCCGACACCAGCTGCTGCAACGGGGTAAGCACAATGCTGTTGAGCCGATACATGGCGATCATGACGCAGATAAAACTGATAAACAGCATGCCGATAAAGGTCCAGAGCGCCCCCTCCATGACGCCACTCAAGATCTTTCTCTCCTCCTCAATCACCAGAGTCAGCACCGGCTGGCTATCGCTGTTGAGCAGTCGTACCTCTCCCCTAAGCCGGGTGAGCCCAAGGTCGATCAGGCGATACGTTATTTGCGGTTTCAGTGGTTTGAAGGTAGCGGTGACATCCAGATTGGCGTGGGAAATCGCCAGAGGCAGCGCGGTACGCTCAGATACCTGCTCGAGATAGGCCTTGTCGAGCCAACGTACAACCAGCAAGAAACCGTTGAACGGAGCCGACTCGTCACTGTTTCTGATCGGCTGCCACGAGTACATCAGCGGCCCCCACTGGGAAGCACGGATCCCATGCAGATTGATGCCCCCTTGCGCCACCGAGCGCGCCCTTAACTGCTTTTTCAGTTCATCAAGGAAGTAGGGAAACTGATCCGGATTGATCCCCGGCGCATCGGGTAGCAGGGTGCGCGTCCAGATTTCGTAGCCGGTGAGATCCATGAAGCTCATCAGGTTGAGACTAAAATCCCGCATCGGCATATCACTGAACAAGTTGGATTCGATGTACGCCCTGCTTTTGTTGTCCATAAAACGATGGCTGTCATCCCAGATGCCCCAATCCCGACTGAATGCATCCAGAGCAGCCACATCCGCCTGCACCGCCTTGGTCACGCGCAGTAGATGCTCCTTCATTCGTTGCTCCTCAATCCGGCTGGCGGCCGGGATCTGGGCCCATGCCAACAGAACCAGCAATAGCAGGATCGCCCCCAGCCAGATGGGGAACATGGAGTAAGCCAACTGATGATCAATCGTGCGCGGAGCTTGAGCCATAACCCGATATATCCATTACCATGATGCTGAGATGCCAAGCCTGCCCACACTTGACGAGCTTCCCCCTATGCTCCCGATTTTTATAACAAAAAGGGGCCAAAGGCCCCTCGATTATAACGGCTTATCGCGCCAATAGCGGTCGTAAAAAACGAGCTGTATGAGACTCTTTATTGGTGCAAATCTCTTCCGGCGTCCCCGTCACCAGAATGCGGCCACCACCGGCACCGCCCTCCGGTCCCAAATCGACAATCCAGTCGGCAGTTTTTACCACATCCAGATTGTGCTCGATGATGACGATGGTATTGCCGCGATCCCGCAGCTGGTGCAGCACCTTGAGCAGTTGCTGGATATCGTGGAAATGCAGCCCGGTGGTCGGCTCATCCAGAATGTAGAGAGTCTGACCGGTATCCCGCTTGGAGAGCTCACGCGCCAGCTTGACCCGCTGCGCCTCGCCGCCCGACAAGGTAGTAGCAGACTGGCCGAGACGGATATAGGAGAGGCCCACGTCCATCAGGGTCTGCAGCTTGCGCGCCACCGCCGGCACCGGATCGAAGAACTCGCGGGCATCTTCCACTGTCATCTCGAGGATTTCGTGGATGTTCTTGCCCTTGTACTTCACCTCCAGGGTCTCGCGGTTGTAGCGCTTGCCCTTGCAGACATCGCACGGCACGTAGACGTCCGGCAGGAAGTGCATCTCTACCTTGATGACGCCATCCCCCTGACATGCCTCGCAGCGCCCCCCTTTCACGTTGAAAGAGAAACGGCCCGGCTGGTAGCCGCGGGAACGCGCCTCCTGAGTGCCGGAGAGCAGCTCGCGGATCGGAGTGAACAAACCGGTATAGGTGGCCGGGTTGGAGCGCGGGGTACGACCGATGGGGCTCTGGTCGATATCCACCACCTTGTCCAGATGCTCCAGCCCCTCGACGCTGCGATAGGGTGCCGGGGTGGACTCGGTCGCCTTGTTGAGCTCGCGATGAGCGATGCGGAACAGGGTGTCGTTGATCAGGGTCGACTTGCCGGAGCCGGAGACGCCGGTGACGCAGGTCATCACCCCGATGGGCAGATCCAGGTTGACGTTGCGCAGGTTGTTGCCGCTTGCCCCCTTGAGTTTCAGCCACTTGCCGGTGAGCGGCGTGCGCTCGGCCGGAATGGCGATCTGCTTGCGGCCGGAGAGGTAGTCACCGGTCAGCGATTCCGGATTGTCGATGATCTGCTGGGGGGTGCCCTGCGCAACAATCTCGCCACCGTGCACGCCAGCGCCCGGGCCGATATCCAGCACATGGTCGGCGAGGCGGATGGCATCCTCATCGTGCTCCACCACGATCACCGTGTTGCCGAGATCGCGCAGGTGAGTAAGGGTCTTGAGCAACCGCTCGTTGTCGCGCTGATGCAGACCGATGGAGGGCTCGTCCAGTACGTACATCACCCCCACCAGACCGGCACCAATCTGGCTGGCCAGCCGGATCCGCTGCGCTTCACCACCGGAGAGGGTCTCTGCGCTGCGGGACAGGCTCAGATAGTTGAGACCCACATTCACCAGGAAGCCGAGTCGCTCGACGATCTCTTTCAAGATCTTCTCGGCAATCTGGGCACGCTGGCCGGTGAGGTTCAGTCCCTCAAAGAAGGCGAGCGCATCGCCGATGGACTGCTCGGCGATGGCCGGCAGGTTGCGGTTGTCGACGAAGACGTGACGCGCCTCCTCCCGCAGCCGGCTGCCACCGCAGCTGGTACAAGACTTGTTGGCGATATATTTGGAGAGCTCTTCACGCACCGAGTTGGACTCGGTCTCCCGGTAGCGCCGCTCCATGTTGTGCAGGATCCCCTCGAACGGGTGCTTGCGCACTACCACGTCGCCGCGGTCGTTCATGTAGCGGAACTCGATATCGGTACGACCGGAGCCGCGCAGGATCACCTCCTGGGTCTTGACCGGCAGATCTTCCCACGGCGTCTCCAGATCGAACTTGTAGTGCTCGGAGAGGGATTTGAGCATCTGGAAGTAGTAGAAGCTGCGCTTGTCCCAGCCACGGATGGCGCCGTTGGCCAGACTGATGGCCGGATCGCCGATCACCTTGCCCGGGTCGAAGTACTGCTGCACCCCGAGACCGTCACAAGTCGGGCAGGCTCCGGCCGGGTTGTTGAAAGAGAAGATGCGCGGCTCCAGCTCCGACATGGAGTAGCCACACTCCGGACAGGCGAAGTTGGCGGAGAAGGTCATGGGGGCAACCCCCTCCTCCCCGTCCATCGGCACTACCAGCACTATGCCGCCGGAGAGGGTCAGCGCCGTCTCGAACGACTCGGCCAAACGCAAGGCAAGGTCCTCGCGCACCTTGAAGCGATCCACCACCACCTCGATGGTGTGCTTCTTGTGCAGCTCCAGCGTAGGAGGATCGGAGAGATCGCACACCTCGCCGTCGATACGGGCACGGATGTAGCCCTGGGCCGCCAGATTCTCCAGCAGCTTGGTGTGCTCCCCCTTGCGATCGCGCACCACCGGGGCCAGCAGCATCAGCTTGCTCCCCTCCGGTTGAGCCAGCACCTGATCCACCATCTGGCTGATGGTCTGGGCGGCGAGCGGAATGGCGTGGGTCGGACAGCGGGGCTCACCGACCCGGGCAAACAGCAGACGCAGGTAGTCGTAGATCTCGGTGATGGTACCGACGGTCGAGCGCGGGTTGTGGGAAGTGGACTTCTGCTCGATGGAGATGGCGGGCGAGAGCCCCTCGATATGGTCGACGTCCGGCTTCTCCATCAGGGAGAGGAATTGGCGAGCATAGGCGGAGAGGGACTCCACATAGCGGCGCTGCCCCTCGGCATAGAGGGTATCGAACGCCAGAGAAGATTTGCCCGAACCGGAGAGGCCGGTGACCACGATCAGCTTGTCGCGGGGCAGGGTCAGATTGATGTTCTTGAGGTTGTGGGTGCGAGCACCCCGGACCACGATCTTTTCCATCTTGTTGCACGCTCGATACAGAAACCTGAGCGAGTCAGTATGGCATAGAGACTACTGGATGAATAGACAGTCATGAGAGGAAATGCGCATCATCCGGCGCACGCCATCTGCTCTTTTTTCTCCACCAGC
Source organism: Aeromonas sp. Y293-4 (assembly GCF_027705905.1). Lineage (NCBI taxonomy): Bacteria > Pseudomonadati > Pseudomonadota > Gammaproteobacteria > Aeromonadales > Aeromonadaceae > Aeromonas > Aeromonas sp. Y293-4. The sequence continues at coordinate 16,503 of NZ_JAPDCI010000006.1, forward strand.
AGCCGCTCGTTTTGCCATATCCGGGCGGTGACCTCGACCCGATAGGGGCAACGCAAACCCAGCCCTATTTTGCCAACCGCCATGACCACTCCAGCCTGCAGCGACAGATTACGGCTCTGGCGCTGAGTCGTGCTCCCGGCTGCCCCTTCGCTGCGCACCAGCAACCTGACACTCACCGTCACGTCGCGCTTGCTGAACAGCGTCGGTGCAAGTGACAGCCCCTGCTCGCTCTGCACCATATTGAGGGACAAGCGGATCGACGGATCGGGTTCTATCTCGGTTTCCCTTGCAGTTACTGGTGAAGGAACGCGATAAACCAGCATCAACCCACAGAGCAGCACCAATAAAAGAGGGGCCCGCAGGCCCCTTAATCCGGAGATAACCATCAGTTGCTACCAGAACCCTGATAGACATAGGCACGGTTATCGCTGCCCAATACGGTCACATTGGCAGTATTGAAGCTTTCGTTTTGCACCACATCAACGGTGTTGCGCCCCCCACCAACCCCAGCATTGACGTAGACATTAGCCTCGTGCTCAGCGCCGTTCTGGGTCACGGTGAGTTTGTTCTCGCTACCCAAGTAGGACTCAACCTTGGCATTGTTCAGCTCACCATCCTGGCTCACTTTGACCACAGACTCAGAGTGAGACGCATCGGCATAAGCCCAGTTGTCAGTACCTTTCTGAGCAACGACCAGCTCGTTGTCCGAGCCCCAGGTCCATGCGCCTTTGCCTTCACCATCACGAGCAGATGCAACCTGGTTGCCAGTTCCGTTCTGGTCGATATCGATGGTATTGCCGCTGCCTGCTTGTTGCACTGCATTGGCATAGTTGTCATTGCCTACCTGATCAATGGTGACCGCACCATCGGTACTGCTGGCTAACTGATTGACCACGGCCTTGTTGTCATCACCTGTCTGGTTGATCAAGGCATCATTGCCAGTACCTTGCTGGTCGGTCTCAATACGGTTGCGATTACCATCTTGTTTCAACTCAGCAAACTCGCTGCTACCACTCTGTTTTGCCAGCAGGTGGTTGCCCTCCCCAGCATCAGATCCTTGTTGCAGGGTCACCACCTTACCGCCGGTTCCACTTTGCTCAACAGTCGCTACGTTGGCACTATCGTATTGAGTGACGTCTGCATTGTTCAAAGAACCACTCTGAGTCACCACTGCAGATGTTCCTTCCGCCGGTGCATAGTCATAGTTACCGGTTGCCTGCAGCACCTTGGTGATATTGCTCTCTCCACGTTGTACCACTTCGGCGTTGGCTCCATCAGCCGCTGTCTGGGTCACGTCAGCCTTGTGAGCCCCCCCTTCTAGCTGCTGTACACTCGCCCGAGCGAAATCGGATATCTGGTTATTAATGACAGCCTGATTACCATCCGAGATTTGAGTGATCATGGAGTCAGCTCCGTCACCATTATCTTGCTTGATCTTGGCGTCGTTGCTCTCCCCATCCTGCACAACCCCGGCAACCGCACCGCCATTCTCAAATTGCTGAATCACATCAGCAAAGTTGTCGTTCCCCTTTGTATCGATGGAGGCTTTGGAGAGGTTAGTGTCACCTTGTTGCAAGATGTAACCACGGTTGCGGTCACCTACCTGCCGAGTATCGGCATCTGACTGGCCGGTATTCTTTTGAGTGGTAACAGCTGTGTTGTCGTTACCAGCTTGATCGATGTTAGCCTTGTTATCGACGCTTCCCACCACCTGGTTAATGGTGGCGGTATTGCCGCTCTGGGCCTGGTTCACCGTAGCCTGGTTGCCAGTAGATGCCGCCCAAGCGGTGCTGGTCGCCAGAAGAACTGCCGAGGCAATGATGGTACGTTTAAACATGATTTCCCTCTCGTGCTAATGGTTGAGCCTAGGCTCAGTTGGTTTGAACGACATTTACTTGCTGATTGGCTCCCGTCTGAATAACGGTTGCCGCCAATCCATACCCGTTTTGCTCGATGCTGGCCTGATTGCCATCACCCAGCTGGATCGCCCGGGCCTGATTATCTGCCCCTTGCTGACTGATCCAGGCTTCATTGCCGCTGCCTTGTTGCAGCAGCCAAATCCGGTTATTGATGCCCGCCTGATAGAGCTCGGCGCTATTGCCCTCGCCCAGTTGCGCACCATTGACCCAGTTCTCATCTCCCACCTGGGAGAGCGCCAACTCATTGGCCCAACCCTGTTGCAGCAGACGCGCCTGATTCAGCTCCCCTTGCTGGGTGAGATGCAGTTGCTGCTCGCTACCGAGTTGCCACAACAGCGCCTGATTCCCATCGTTCTGCAGACCGGAATCCAGCTCGCTTGCCATCGCCAGCTCGTCGAAGACGGCAGGCTCTGCGGCGAGTTGCGGGGCGCCCGATATCAGCAGAAAAAAGAGAGCACTCAACAGGTGTTTCATCGCGCCATCGCCTTGTTGGAAAACGCCCACAGTATCCCTGTCAGACCAGAGGCGGCCTATCAGGCACTCCGCTGATTCGAGGATGAAAAGCGCCGCCCTGTCGCTGAGCAGAAAGTCTTAATTCGTATTCGATGGAGGCCAAAAAAAATGCCCTCCACCAGGGAGGGCATTGCACGAGCGGGAAAACTCAAAGCAGCGGGGCATTGTCTTGCAGGTACTCCTGCAGGATCGGATTGTCGATATCCCGCTGGTCGGCCAGTTGCCACAGATTGTCCCGCACACCATTGGCAATCAACCGGATCACCCCGGACTCGATAGCCGACATGACACACATCTGTACCGGTTCATTGGTGCTGAAACCGGCCTCGGCCTCCAGCAGGCGCTTGTACTCGACGAAACGGAATACCCCTGCCTGCACCTGTTGCGACAATACGGTCTTGGAAGTGGTGACACTGTTCAGGATCCGGCCTGAACGGATATCGACGGCTCGCAGATTGACCGTCACCTGATCGACCCGATACTCCCCGCTGGCGCCGATGCCAAAATACTTGGCCCCCGCCCCGCCGGTTCGCACATTGCTGTCATAGGCGACTATCCCCCCCTCGATCAGGATGTTGGCGGCGACCAGCGAGGGCAATTGATTGGCATTGTTGCCGGGAACATTGGGCTTGTTCTGGGCCGCCCGTACAATCTTGCGTTCGGTCAGCAGGTTCTGCAGCCCCTCTCGCTCCAGTGGCACAAACCATTGGGAATCCCACAAGGCCGTGCTCAGCATGGCCACCCCACCCTGGGTGACCGCCGTGGAGAAGTTGGACGCCGGTGCAGGCAGGTACTGACCGGTCTGATCGCGAAAATCGTAGACGGCCGCGACAATTTTCCCTTTTGGCTTGGGCAGACTGATCAGCTCCTTGTAAGAGACGGATCGCGGCATCAGGGTTGCCTTCTCATCGGCAACGGGTGAGCCGATATGGGTCGCACAGCCAGCCAGCGCAAGCAGGGGCACTATCAATAACAGTTGTCGTTTCATCGCGCCCTCAGTCAGCAATCAGACCATTCACTTCGATCATGGTGGTCTGGTTGGTCACCCGGTCGGTGATTGAAACCACCAGAGTGCCATCTTCATCCACCACATTGATGGCAAAATCATCGGTCACCAGACTGCCGCTCTGGCTGCCATCCTTGCCGATATCGGCCAGCAGCTGGCTGATCAGGCGGGATTGCAGGTTGGAGGTCAAGCGATCCAGCGCCGAGGTGCCGCTGCTACCGCTGCCACTGGCGGGATCCTTGTAATCATTCTGCGCATTGGCGGTGCCAAGCAGATGACTGCTGTTGAGAGGGTTACCCCCAAAGCTGGGGTTGACGGGGCGATAGACAAGCTCCGACGCATGGAGCGTTGGCGCTATCAGTGCAGCAACTAGCCATAACCGGGCACGCATGAGAAATATCCTTATAGTTCATCATGTTCCAAATCGAAGGTATCCATGAACAGGGTCGCGATCTTCTGCTGTTCGAGGGTCTGCCTGACCTGTGACCAAGCCAGTTTGGCGCTCTGCTCCTGCTGATTGCGGCCGGGAGAGAGCGCGGTTTTAAAAATCACCTTCCGGTTATGAGTGATCCAGATCAGGCTGCCCCAGCGGGCTGTCGGGCGCTCATGAATCGTCAGATTTTCTCTGGCATCCGGGTCTTCATCGCTGCGCAACCGGGTAAATTCGTTATAAAAGCCCTGACCGAAACGGGTAAAAGTGCGATCCAGCACCAGACCATCCAAATCCAGCCGATCACTCTCCTGCTCCGGCTGCACCGACTCCAGCGGTGTATCAGCCTCGGCAGCCACAACAGTCGTGCAGCCCCAGAGCAGCGCGAGGCAACACGCCACAGAGAGCGCTTTCATCAGTGAGAGTCCGGAGCATCGAGATACTCTTTGGCCCAGCTCACCGCCTGGATCCGGTTCTTCACATTCAGCTTTTTAAAGACGTTATAGAGGTGGGATTTGACGGTATGCTCGCTGACAAACAGGCTGTCGGCGATCTCGACATTGGAGGCGCCCGTCATCAGATAACGGATGATCTCCTGCTCTCTGGCTGTCAGCAGAGTGTCGTTACGCAGCAGGTAGCTATTGCCCTGGCGATAGTATTCGACCAGCTCGCACAGCAGGTGACGCGGCATCCAGTACTCGCCCAACAGGATTTTCTGCAACCCGGCAACCAGTCTGTCGAGCGGATCCTGACGGAAAAACAGACCGCAGATCTGCGGCCACATCAGCAGCAGGTCGCGATCCGTCGCAGTGGGAGCATTGAGCAGCACAGTGGTCGCCATGCCAAAGCGTTCGGAGATCGCCCGGTTCCAGCCCAGTGACTGGCCAGAGCGGATATAGTCGAGATCGATGAGAAACAGCGTGCCGTCACACTGGTTATCTAGCTGATTAATCTCGTGGATTAGCTGGACGGGGCGGCTCAAATGAGAGATGAGGTATGCAGCAAATGTGCTGGCCTGCACATTATTTTCAGTGACCAGTGCGATCGGGCATGCGGCTTTCATTGTGTGCTCTTCCTTGAACCTGTAAACCACCTAATCTGGCCGACTGAGTCTACCAAGGAGGTATGGGAGCACAATATTAAAAAAGTATGAGAATGGATCTCATAAATATCGTAACCATATGTTTTTAGTCGATTTAAAAACCTATTCCAATTCGCCAATCGGCCAGCATAACAGGAATATATGGCAGAAATGTGATGCCGGACGCGCCGGAAACAGCTGTAACCCGACCATCACTACAGCAGGAGCCAACAGTTGCCTTTGGCGCATCAAGCCGGTTAAGGATGCTGCCAATCCGCTTCGCAACTGTTACTATGACCGTCACATGCGTCTGCGGGACATTGCGCCCCGCACACAGCAACTAATCAGGTATCTAGTCGTGTTGGACCAGGTTTCGACCTGGCCGGTAAATAAGGTGGAAGAGAGATTATGGCCAGTCGAGGCATCAATAAAGTCATTCTGATCGGTAACCTCGGGCAAGACCCGGAAGTACGCTACATGCCGAGTGGCGGTGCTGTGACCAACATTACTCTGGCTACCTCTGAAACCTGGCGCGACAAGCAGACCGGTGAGCAGAAAGAGCGTACCGAATGGCACCGCGTTGTCTTCATGGGCAAGCTGGCCGAAGTGGCTGGCGAGTACCTGAAGAAGGGCTCCCAGGTCTATGTGGAAGGCAAACTGCAGACCCGCAAATGGCAGGATCAGAGCGGCCAGGAGCGCTACACCACTGAAGTGCTGGTCGACAGCTTCACTGGTGTGATGCAGATGCTGGGTGGCCGTCCGCAAGGCGGTCAGGGCATGGGCCAGAACATGGGTGGCCAATCCCAGGGTAACTGGGGTCAGCCGCAGCAGAGCATGCCTGCCCAGCAGCCGATGAATCAGCAGCGCCCGGCACCGGCTCCGCAGCAGAACATGCAGCCGCAAGGCGGTTATGGCCGTCCTGCCCAGCAGCCGCAATCTGCGCCGCCGGTATATAACGAGCCGCCGATGGATTTCGACGACGATATCCCGTTCTAAGAACAGAATATTGAAAAGGCCCTGATAACTCAGGGTCTTTTTTTATGCACTCAGGCTGAACCTCTCAGCCCGAAAGGGATATAACGCTTTATGGTTGCCTCCCCTACAGTGATGGATATCCTCCACAGGAGCGCTTTGTGAAAAGTGCAATGAAACTGCTCACCCCTTTATTGCTAATGCTGACCAGCTTGATCTCCGGCCAGTTGCTGGCAACGCCACTCAAGGTCGGGGTCAGCTTTGCCATCCCCCCTTATGTCATCGAAAGTAATCAGCGTGGCATCGAGCTGGATCTGCTGAAAGAGGCGTTTGCTGGCAGCGGCTATGAGCCCAGCTTTGAATTTCTGCCGCTGGAGCGCACCTTCCGCCTGTTCGAGTCAGGAAAGCTGGATGCCATCATCAACGTCAGACCCGGTATGGTTGATCCTCACGTTCTGACCCAGCCCGTTATCACCTTCCATAACCGGATCTTCACCCTGCGCAGCACCCACATCAGCACTCTGGACGACCTGCATTCAAAACGGGTCACCGCCTTTCAACGGGCAAGGATCATTCTGGGGGGCGCGTTCGCCACCATGGCCAACCAGAATCCCCACTATGAGGAGGTAGCCAAGCAGCAGGTGCAGGTACATCAGCTGATGCGCGGCAGGGTCGATGCAGTCGTACTGGAGGAGCGGGTGTTCTACTACTACCTCGACCAGCTGATTGCCACCGCCCAGGCAGGTGAGCACTACGAGCGCAATCAGGTCAGGCAAGCAGACCTCTTCCCGCCCACCGTCTATCACTTTGCCTTCCGAACGGCCGATGCCCGCAATCTGTTTGATAAGCGCCTTGAGGCGATGCGTCAGGATGGTCGTTATCACCAGATTTTCGCGGCTTACGGCGCCACGCCGTGAGCCACAAACATAAAAGCCAGCCGGTAAGGGCTGGCTTTGTACTGGCTCCGAAGGAACAGCAGTAGGGGAGCGTTACTTCATTGCGCTGCCGTTTTTCAGTTCTGCTTTCTGACGTTTGGCTTCGCGTTTCTCTTTCAGTGACATCTGCGGTTTTTTCTTGGCATCTTTGCCGTTGTGATGTTCTTTGTTACTCATCATCAAACTCCAAAAATGTTACCCAGACAGTTGGTTCCTCATGGGAGCCAGCATGCCATCCGAATCATCAACTTCAGTACGCTTGGTAGGATGGTGCAAGACCATCACCAGACCCAGCATACCCTCCAGCGGCATCCGGATCCAGCCTCATTCTCGTCCAAAAAATGCTGTGCTCCGCCCCCTGAGCGGGGAGGCCAAACGACCTCGACAGGAAAGACCAAAAAAGAGTAATTCGCATTATTAAATGTTGTCACGCTTATATTAAGCCATCGTAGGCTAGATATTTTCACGGATAAATATAAATCCCTCTCATTATTTATTGCCGCGCAAGAGGCCACCATTTTAATAAGCATTCGCAATATCACCGGAAACATCAGGTTACAACACCGAATAGGTTATTTCCGGTCAGACGGATATAATGCGCGCCGCACCGAAATATCCGTTTTTATTCAGGAAGCTGTGACATGAACAGAAAAACCAGAGCCGCCATGGTGTCGGTCTGCTCCAATATCAGTCTGATCATCATGAAAATGGTGGCCGGTTTCGCCAGCGGCTCGGTCAGTATCATCTCGGAGGCGATCCACTCCGCCATGGATCTGGTGGCGGCCCTGATCGCCCTGTTCGCGGTGAAAAAGTCCGATCTCCCGCCCGATGAACGCCACCCCTATGGTCACGACAAGATTGAAAATGTCTCCGGCGTCATCGAAGCACTGCTTATCTTGCTGGCCGCGGGCTGGATCATCTTCGAAGCCGTCGACAAGCTGATCACCCCCAGCCCGATTGAAAGCATTGGCTGGGGCGTGCTGGTGATGGTGATCTCGGCGCTGGTCAACAGCGGCGTCTCAGCCTACCTCTATAAGGTGGCCCGAGAGGAGGAGTCGGTCGCGCTGGCTGCCGATGCGCTTCATCTCAAGGCGGATGTGCTCACTTCAGCCGGGGTCGCCGTCGGTCTTGGCGGGATCTGGCTGGCCGGTCTGTTCGACCATTCACTCGCCATCCTCGACCCGCTGGTCGCCATTGCGGTCGCCATCTTTATTGTCAGAGAGGCCATCAGCATGCTCAACGAGGCCTTCCAGCCGCTGATCGACCAGAGCATGAGCCCGGAAGAGCTGGCGATGACCAGCCGCATCATCACCGAATGCTGCCCTGCCGCCAGCGGTTTCCACGATCTGCGCAGCCGTCGTGCCGGTCGTCGCCGCCATATCGACTTTCATCTCACCCTGCCCCCTGAGATGAGCATCGGCGAAGCCCACGATATCTGTGATCGCATCGAACACGCCATCATGGCGCAGTTGCCCCACGCCATCGTGCTGATCCACGTCGAGCCGGAGGAGCAAGAGATGTCCTCACCGCTCGCCATAAACTGAAATGTGGCAAACAGGCGGGAAAGTGGCAGCGAAATAACAGAAAGTTGGCACAAACCCGCATTTTTACTGCCGGAAAGCCGATTGCATAAGAAGTGATCGGCACAACTGTGTTAGGGTGTCTAACCACCCTGCCGCAGGAGCGCGCCGTGAAAAAGCTGGAAATGAAAGATCTGACCGAGGCCGAAAAAGCCGAGATAGCCTTGTTATTGCAAAAGGCACAAGCCAATGCAGACCACCAGCTGACCAACGGAGAGCGGAACAAGATCCGCGAAGAGGGTCGCCTGAAAATTGTGGCCGACCGCGCCGAAGCGGCCAAGGCAGCCTCCAAGCTGGCTCGCGAGAAAGCCAAAGAGCGCGCCAAGAACCAGGTACTGCCGGAAACCTTCAGCTGGATTGATTCGGTCAGCAACAAGTTTCGCAGCAAGCGCTGATCCCTTATTGCAAAACGCCCGCTGGCACTTGTGCCTGCGGGCCTTTGCATGTCTGGGCAATGCTCGATGAGCCAAATTTGGCGCCGCCATTGATTTGCAGCCCAGAAGCTAATCGCAGCAGCAAAGAAGTGATTTACATTGTGAGTTAGAGAGAACACCAACTGACAATCCCCAACGATCGCCAGCTTTTCATTTTTTCTCATATTTTTTGCCAGAACTGGCTACATAGTCAGGACAAAAAAGCCGAATCTGGTTTGCTACAGGGTGGTATGAGTCTGCACTGATTTTTCTATGCCGTTGAAATGCATCATGTTTACTATAAAAAATGATATTTTTGGCTGTTACAAAACATTAATATCGAGATAAAGTTTGCTTTAAAAATGAGAGCGTGTTTTAATCTTTCTCGATGGTTCGGCAGTTCAGACCTGATTATGTTAGGCAGTCATTTTAGTAAAGCAGTGATTAGCATAAGCGTTATCCTCGGATAATTCTTATCAAATAATTCTCCTTCTTTAGTGCTCCCCATACGTATTGCTGACGAAAAATCAAAAATTGCCATTTAGGTGGCATTCAACACTATTTAAGGAAATTATTATGTCTAACAAAATGACTGGTACCGTTAAGTTCTTCAACGCTGAGAAAGGTTTTGGTTTCATCTCCCCGGCTGACGGCAGCAAAGACGTGTTCGTACACTTCTCCGCTATCCAGTCCACCAGCTTCAAAACCCTGGACGAAGGTCAGCGCGTTGAGTTCACCATCGAGCAAGGCCAGAAAGGCCCGGCTGCTGCCAACGTAGTTGGTCTGTAATTCAAACCGGAGCATACTGCTGATGGCTCATGCCAACCGCTGACAGCTCTGCAAGAATTTAAAAAAACCCGCTTCGGCGGGTTTTTTGTTTTTCCCGCTTTTTCCTCACAGATCTCCCCTCGCCCGACCGCTTGATCCCTCCCTTACACGCTCTCACCGCTTGAGTCTTAGAATGAGCTCCGAATGGACTCAAAATGTAAAATAGTGACGAAAAAGTCAGGTTATCCGCTGTATTTGCCGCGAATTCTTGCTATTTTGCGCGCCACCAACGCAAACGATTTCCTTCACACTTTCAGGATTAGTTATGGCAAAGCAAGATATGGCCGCCCAAACAGGGACAGGCGGCTTTCTGGACTCTTATTTTTCCATTTCTGCGCGCGGCAGCAGCGTGCGTCAGGAGCTGGTCGCGGGGCTGACCACCTTCCTGGCGATGGTCTACAGCATCATAGTGGTGCCGAACATGCTGGGCGCAGCTGGCTTTGAGCAGGGCCCGGTGTTTGTGGCCACCTGTTTGATCGCCGCCTTCGGCTCCCTGCTGATGGGTCTGTGGGCCAAGCTGCCGATGGCTATCGGTTGCGCGATTTCCCTCACCGCCTTTACCGCCTTCAGTCTGGTACTGGGTCAGGGGCTGAGTATTCCGGTCGCTCTGGGCGCCATCTTCCTGATGGGTGTGCTGTTTACCCTGATCAGCGTCACCGGCGTGCGCCAGTGGATCCTGGATAACCTCCCCTCCGGCATCGCTCACGGCACCGGCATCGGTATCGGTCTGTTCCTGCTGCTGATCGCCACCAACGGCGTTGGCATGGTGATCAAGAACGAAGGGGCCGGTCTGCCGGTTCAGCTGGGTGAAGTGACCTCCTTCCCGGTCATCATGACGGTGCTGGGTCTGGCCGCCATCTTCGGTCTGGAGCGTCGCAAGGTGCCGGGCGGCATCCTGATGGTGATTATCGCCATCTCCATCCTCGGCCTTATCTTCGACCCGAAAGTGACCTGGCAGGGCTTCTTCGCCATGCCGAGCCTGACTGGCGAGAAGGGCTCTCTGGTAGGCAGCATGGATCTGCTGGGCGCCCTCAATCCGGTAGTCATTCCGACCGTACTGGCGCTGGTGATGACCGCCGTGTTTGACGCCACCGGTACCATCCGTGCCGTGGCCGGTCAGGCTGGCCTCATCAACGAACGTGGCCACATCATCAGCGGCGGCAAGGCCCTGACTGCCGACTCCGTCAGCAGCATGGTGGCAGGCGCCGTAGGTGGTGCTCCGGCGGCCGTCTACATCGAATCTGCAGCAGGCACCGCAGCAGGTGGCAAGACCGGTCTGACCGCTGCGCTGGTCGGCGTGCTGTTCCTGCTGATGATATTCCTCTCCCCGCTGAGCTATCTGGTACCGGCTTACGCCACCGCACCAGCCCTGATGTACGTCGGTCTGCTGATGCTGGGCAACGTCACCAAGCTGGACTTCAGCGACTCGGTCGATGCCCTCTCCGGCATGCTGTGCGCCGTCTTCATCGTGCTCACCTGCAACATCGTGACCGGCATCATGCTGGGCTTCGTGGCGCTGGTCGTTGGCCGCATCTTCGCTGCCGAGTGGAAGAAGCTGAACGTCGGTACCGTCATCATCGCCCTGGCACTGGTGATCTTCTATGCCGGTGGCTGGGCCATCTAACCTGCCCGTATATTCCGGTTATAGCGAAGGGCCCTGCGGGGCCCTTTTTCATAGCTGTGAGGCCGCTAACAGTTTCCCGCCCGCTAGCCCTACGCCGTTTCAGATTGAAACATCCATCCCCCTTCTGCTGTTTCAAATCCGAACCAAATCGCCCGTCATTTTTATCCCTCTTTCTGTCGTTAGACTGGCTCCATCAACCATTTGCCCACCCGAGCGGTGGCAAGCCAAGGAGTGAGCCATGAAGAAACTGATCAATGCCGTCGATGCCGTGGTCCGTGAACAACTGATGGGGATGGCAGCCGCCCACCCCGAGCTCAAGGTACGTATCGAACCCCACTACATCACTCGCGCCGACTCCCCCGTGATGGGCAAGGTGGCGCTGGTCTCCGGCGGTGGCAGCGGCCACGAGCCGATGCACGGCGGTCTGGTGGGCAAGGGGATGCTGGATGGCGCCTGCCCCGGCGAGATCTTTACCTCCCCGACCCCGGATCAGATGTACGAGTGCGGTCAGGCCGTTGATGGCGGCGCGGGCGTGCTGTTTCTGGTGAAGAACTACACCGGCGACGTACTCAACTTCGAGACCGCGGTCGAGCTGCTGCACGGCGACGGCGTCAAGGTGGGTTTCGCCCTCATCGATGACGATGTCGCGGTCAAAGACAGCCTCTACACCGCCGGTCGCCGTGGCGTTGCTACGACCGTGCTGTGCGAGAAGCTGGTGGGTGCCGCCGCCGAAGCGGGCTACGATCTGGCGCGCTGCGAGGCGCTGGCCCGCCGCATCAACAACCAGAGCCGCACCATAGGCGTGGCCATGCATGCCTGCACCGTGCCGGCCGCTGGCAAGCCCTCCTTCACTCTGGCGGACAACGAGCTGGAGTTCGGCGTGGGCATTCACGGCGAACCGGGCATCGAGCGTCGCCCCTTCACCGACCTCAATACCCTGGTGGACGACATGTTCAGCGAGCTGGCGGACAATACCCCCTATGGCCGCACCCTGCGCCACTGGGATCGCACCAGCGGCAGCTGGCAGGAAGAGCACACCTTTATCGAGCCGCTCAACAAGGGCGATCGGGTTATCGCGCTGGTTAACAGCCTCGGCGGCACCCCCATCTCCGAGCTCTATGGCGTCTATGGTCGCCTCGCGACCCTGTGCGAGGAGGCGGGCATCCATCTGGTGCGCAACCTGATTGGCCCCTACTGCACCTCCCTCGACATGACCGGCATCTCCATCACATTGCTCAAGGTGGATGATGAGCTGATGACCCTGTGGGATGCCCCCGTTCACACCCCCGCCCTGCGTCGCGGCTGCTAAGGAGAACCCATGTTAAGCAAGCATCACATCGTCAACTGGCTGCTCGACTGCGAACATATCTTCACCGAGCAGCGCGACTACCTCACAGCGCTGGATACCGATATCGGCGACGGCGACCACGGCCTCAACATGCAACGCGGCTTTGCCAAAGTGGCCGAGAAACTGCCTGCGGTGGCGGACAAGGATATCGGTCAGGTGCTGAAAACCACCGGTATGACCTTGCTCTCCTCGGTAGGCGGTGCCAGCGGCCCGCTCTACGGCACCTTCTTTATCCGGGCGGCGGCCAGCACCGATGCCTGCCAGAGCCTGAGCCTCAGCCAGCTGTGCAAAATGCTGAGCGACGGGGTCGAGGGGATCGTCTCTCGCGGCCGCGCCGAGCCGGGCGACAAGACCATGTGCGACGCCTGGTGGCCGGCACTGGCCGCCCTGCAACAGGCGCAGCAGCAAGAGTTGTCGATCAGCGAAGCGCTGGACAAGGCGGTGGCAGCCGCCGCAGCCGGTACCGAGGCCACCATCCAGATGCAGGCTCGCAAGGGGCGCGCCAGCTATCTTGGCGAGCGCAGCATCGGCCATCAGGATGCCGGGGCCACCTCGACCCTGCTGCTGCTGACTGCCCTGCGTGACAGAGCGAGGTTGTGACATGATCGGAATCGTAGTTGTCTCTCACAGCGCCATGCTGGCGGCCGGCTTGAAAGCGCTGGCCGACCAGCTCGGCAGCCCGGCCCGATTGCTGCTGGCTGCTGGGGTCGATGACCCCGACCACCCCATCGGCACCGATGCCATCGCGGTGATGAGTGCGATTGAAGAAGCGGACAACGGCAGCGGCGTGCTGGTGCTGATGGACTTGGGCAGCGCCCTCTTGAGCGCCGAAACCGCCCTCGAACTGCTGCCCCCGGAGCTGAGCGCACGGGTGCGGCTCTGCCCCGCCCCGCTGGTCGAAGGTACTCTGGCCGCCGTGGTGGCGGCCGGTTCCGGCCTGACGCTGGATGAGGTAGCCGCCGAGGCGCTCGGCGCGCTGGGCCCGAAACAGGCGATGCTGCCAGCCAGCGTGGCGCAGGCAACCACCGAGACAGCCACCGTTGCCGACGACGGCTGGCTGCGCTGTGAGGTGGTGGTGGATAACCCCCACGGCCTGCATGTACGCCCCGCCGCTCGGCTGGTGGCCGCCCTCAAGCCATTTGCCGCCGAACTCAAGTTGCAAAAGGGGGACAAAGAGGCCAATCCCCGCAGCCTGACCCGGCTCGCCATGCTCAACGTGCGTCAGGGCGACCAGCTCACCCTGCTGGCGCGCGGCGAGGATGCCACCGCCGCACTGACCTGCTTCCAGCAGCTGGCCTCCGAGCGCTTCGGCGACTGACGCCGCACACCACTGTTTCAAGGGGCTGCACTCGCTCGCTGAGCCTGTGCAGCTTCATTCAAGACGAAGGAGTCCCGGCACAGCCGCCCCTTCGCCCCGATTCTTAATTAGTAAAGAGAGAGGGATAAAATATGGACCGCATTATCATCAGCCCCAGCAAATACGTGCAAGGCAACGGGGCCCTCGCCAATATCGGCAACTACGTCAAGGAACTCGGCAGCAAGCCGCTGATCCTTGCCGACGCCTTCGTCACCAAGCTGGTCGGCGATACCGTGGCCACCAGCTTCCACGGTGCCGGTATCAAGCCCGAGTTCGATTGCTTCAACGGCGAGTGCTCCCGCCCCGAGATCGACCGCCTGCTGGCCCGCTGCAAGCAGACCGCGTTTGACGTCATCATCGGTATCGGCGGCGGCAAGACGCTGGATACCGCCAAATCGGTCGCCTTCTACCAGAAGGTGCCGGTGGTCATAGTGCCCACCATCGCCTCTACCGATGCCCCCACCAGTGCGCTGGCGGTCATCTACACCCCGGAAGGGCAGTTCAGCGAATACCTGATGATCCCGACCAACCCCAACATGGTCATCATGGATACCGGCGTGGTCTCCCGCGCCCCGGTACGGCTGCTGGTCTCCGGCATGGGGGATGCGCTCTCCACCTACTTCGAGGCGCGCGCCAACAAGGTTTCCGGTTGCCAGACCATGGCCGGTGGCGCCTCTACGCTGGCGGCGCAGGCCATCGCCGAGCTCTGCTACAAGACCCTGCTGGCCGATGGCTACAAAGCCAAGCTGGCGGTGGAACAGGGGCTCTGCACCAAGGCGGTGGAGAACATCATCGAGGCCAACACCTACCTGAGCGGTATCGGCTTCGAGAGCAGCGGGCTGGCCGCCGCCCACGCCATCCACAACGGTCTGACCCAGCTGGCCGAGTGCCACCACCTCTATCACGGTGAAAAAGTGGCGTTCGGTACCCTGGTGCAGCTGGTGCTGGAGAATGCGCCGATGGCGGAGATCGAAACCGTACTGGCCTTCTGCCGCTCGGTAGGCCTGCCGACCAACCTGCATATGATGGGGGTCAAGGAGCTGGATATGGCGCGCCTGATGGAGGTAGCCAAAGCCTCCACTGCCGAGGGCGAAACCATCCACAACATGCCGTTCAAGGTCACTGCCGAGGATGTGCTGGCGGCCATCGTCACCGCCCACCAGCTGGGGCTGTAACCACGCCACGACTGACTCTGCCATATAACAAGGCCCCGCAACTGCGGGGCCTTTTCATTTTCTGCGGGCCGATTGGCAACGACCTCAATAAACGTCAGCCGTGATAGTCGGCGGGATCGATCTCGAGCAGCTTGAGTCGCCGCCACAGGGTGGTGCGGCTGATGCCAAGATGCTGAGCCATCTGGCTCACCTGCCCCTTGCAGGCGTGAGCGCAGCGCAAAATGGCTTGGCGCTCCAGCTCCGCCAGCGTGAGCAGCGGTTGCCCCACCACCTCGTCGGCCACCCGCTGATAGCCGTGCCGAATGGCAGCGGGCAGCGCCTCGGGCGGAATCAACCCCTGACCGGCGTGGAGCAGCGCATGCTCCACCGCGCTGCGCAGCTCCCCCAGATTGCCGGGCCAGGGATAGGCAAGCAGACAATCGAGGGCCGCCGGACTGAACTGGCGCACCGGTTCGCGCCCCTGCGCCGCCAGCTGCTGGCTGATCAGGCCCGGCAAATCCGCCGCGCGCTCCCGCAGCCCCGGCAGCCAGAGCTCGCACGCCTGCAAGGCATAGAGCAGCTGGCGGCCAAACAGCCCCTCCTGCACCAGCTGCTCCAGCGGAGCGCTGCTGGTGGCGATGATCCGCACCTTGAGCGGCAGGATACGGGCCGAATCGAAGCGCTGGATGCGGCCGGTCTTGAGCAATTGCAGCAGCGCCGCCTGCATGGGGGCAGAGAGGCACTCCACCTGCTCCAGCACGAGCGTGCCGCCGTGGGCCAGCTCGAACTTGCCCGCCCGCTCCTGCCCCGCCTCGTCGGAACCCATCAGCTCCAGCGCCATCCGCTCGCTCGGCAGCGCCTTGCAGTTGAGGGTAATAAGCGGCCCGGCGGCCCGCTCACTGCCAAAGTGGATCGCCTCCGCCAGCTGGGCCTTGCCCACCTCCTCCTCGCCGCGCAGCAGGATCGGCCCCTGACTCTGGGCCGCCTGCCGGGCGTAGCGCAGCAGCTTGCGCATGGCGCTCGACTCCCCCACCAGCGCCGACAACTCGGGCACCGTCTGGCGCAACTGGTGAATGGCCCGCAGCCGATCGACCGGGTGCAGCAGGGCGATAAAGCTGACCCCCTCCGGCCCCGGCAGCGGCTTGAGGCTCACCAGCGCATTGATAAACTCCCCCTCCTGCGCGCCGAGCCGCTCCAGCGTCACCTCCACATGACTCAGCGGCGTCTGCCCCCTGATGGCGAGCTGCAACCGCTGCGGCAACAACAGGTGCTGCTCCAGCGGCTGGCCGAGACAGAGCGCCGGATCGAGCCGCAGCCGGTTGGCCGCCAGCGCGTTGAGGTAGCGCAGCCGCCCCTGCGGGTCCCAGGCCAGCACACCGTCATCCATGCCATCGAGCAGGGCGTAAAGCTCGCTCAGATGGTGCTGGGACTCCTGCATCAGGGTCTCCATCTGCAGCAGATGGGCCAGCTCGCGCCCGGCGCTGACAGTGAGCGCCAGATCGCCCGCGCTCGCCTCCTCCACCTTGCAGATCAGAGCGATGATGGCGACCTGACGGCCATTGCTGTTGTAGACCGGGCTGGCGCAGCTGTGCCATGGGTGGAGGGTCTGGTTGAAGTGCTGGGCACCGCTGACGCAGAGCGGTACTCCCTCCAGCGCCGACAGATTGATGGCATTGGTGCCGATGCGTCCCTCGCTGAAGAAGGCACCGGGGCCAAACCCCAGCGCCGCCAGCTCACGCTGGGTGTCGGGGTGGCCGGTTTGGGCCAGAAGGCAGCCGCTCTCGTCGGTGAGCAGCAGGGCGCAGGGGCGCCCCTCCATAAATTCGTAGAGATCTTCGAGGGCCATCTCGCCGGTGGTGAGCAGGTCGCGCTTGCGCTGGCGCAGGCTCTGCAAGGTCTGCCCCTTGGCGCTGTGGGGCGGATGCCAGAGGGTGGCACTGGTCTGGTGAGCGCAGCGCAGCCAAGATGCCTGCAAATAGTCGGGCCAGGCGAGCAGCGGCTGAAGGTCAGATGGCATGGTCACAGCAATATCCGGCAAGATGTAAGCCGACCATTTAACCACGCCAGCGCCCCCGATTCAGTGACCTGCCTCAGAGGGTGGCAAGCCCGTCCTGCTCTTGGTCGGATTCACCCCTGAGCTTGGCGAGAATGCCGCCTGTGGCGGTGGCATTCACTGCATCACCCTGCACCAGCCAGCCTGACCCTCATCTACCCACTGATAACCCGGGGCGTTGCCACGCCCCGGGTTATTTCTCTAAGCTCAATTCCCCTCAATCCACATCATATACTGCCGGTTTATTGACCATAAATAACATTCAAGACGTGGCCTCGTTCACACTCTTGGCCCGTTTACAAGGCTGAGGCTTAGTGGCACTTTCTATTGCAGCCCCTTAAGTGTATTTTTATCAATAGCAAGAGATATATTAAATAGGATGTTAAGTGAATGCGTTAAATATCAGATGTAGGCTAGCGGTTTAGTTTTAAGTAAACTTTCTAGGTGGTGATGATGATGGACTAGCTCAACATGTAATGCGCTATTAGTGTATGAGTACAGCCGTCACCAAATCACCATTGGGTTCTAGTAAAAATTAGATTTAAATCATGAGTGAAGAAGTCCTCAAAATTAATATTGCAAACGCGATAAAACACCTATCCTTAGATGAAATAGAGGAGCTTTACCAAAGGTATTTAGATGGTGAAAAAAACTCTGTGTTGATTGAGGACTATAAAATAAATATAAATCCTAACAAACTGATAAAGGTACTTCCACCTAAAAAACTAGATGATACGTTGTGCCCATATTGTAATGCACCTATGTTTACCAAACGTAAGAGCAAAAGTACTAGCAGCTGGAATATCCCTCTTATTGAATGTTTTGATTGCGGACACCAAGTATTATCTGCGGAGCGTGGATATCACCGACAACAAAAATGTGATTGTAAAAACTGCGTAAGCATAAGGGAGCAGCAGAAGCTTGATGCAGAAAAGGAAAAAAGAACGGTAATTAGAGCAATATATGACCTTAGTCATAGAAAGCCAATAGATTACTCCGAGTTGAATTTTTTTCATAAGTTAATCTTGTTAACACTTTTCAGAATGCAAACCGATGAAGAGTTTGAATATATATTGTCCCTTGATGACCCATTTAGGACTGAGGCTTTATCTCCTACCGTACAGATGAATATTGAATGTTTAAAAGAGCTCTTGAGTTGTGGTGCAGTAGTTGTTGATCCAGAATCAAGGATAGATGCATTTGTTGAGGATGAAGGATTCAAATCTGTCTACGTAAATAAATCCAGATGGATTCCAAATATAGCTATTGATGGTACTGATAGAGCGGGGCTGAATGAAGTTTACAATAAAATCTATAAAGAGTTAAAAAATGGAATGCAACCTCAATGGGAAAATGAAGCATTAAAAATATTATTCAAAATTGCAAGAGAAGAAGTTCTTAAATATGTATATGTAAGAGCCGACGAACTAAACATAGCCTTTTCCGCAGAAAATAAAACAAGGGAAGTTGTCAATCAACTACTACATGAATTTTCAGTTAGTGAGATTTATTATTTTGTGAAAAAATCTGTCGAGAATGCCCATATATACTATTCAAAAGGATTTGCCACCAATAAAAAGCAAGCAGCAAACACCATCCCTAACAAAATATTGTCACTAGGTGAGCGAGCAATAAATGAAGGATGGAATACCTATAAATATAATCGTGACAAAAGAGTACCTAGATCATATATAAGCCATGTTTTTTATGATTTTATTCTTCAAGATGAAGATGCAGGTTTCCATAAATCACCAGGAAAGCATTGGGAACAAGAACTTCATCCAAGATACTTCAGTGAAAGTGAGATTGACCAAGATAATGAGTTATGCTGTTCTCACTGTAAATCTACACATATGGCTATTCAAATGGTTAATAATGTTTTAGAAGTAAATTGCAAAGACTGTGGAAGCATTCAACAATTTACATCGAGCCCGTAGGTTCGATTAGCCGTAAGGCGTAATCGGACGTTCGCGTAAATTGATTCCCCCACTATCACAGCCATCAATATTTCCCCTCTGCCAGATGCCGCTGCCCCATGGATACAACCGGGACAGCGGCATCTCGATCGTCCGATTACGCTTCGCTAATCGAACCTACATGAGACGGTAATATGTGGGATGTGCAGGTTGGCGCGGATCTGCCAATCCAACACGATCGCCATAATCACAATCACCACAAATAAAAGAGCCGCCCTTATGGGCGGCTCTTTGCATCAGCGATCAATGGCTGAATCGTCTTGTTGTCACTCGGCCTTGGGCGGTTCAACCACAGCGGTCGCCGGTTGGTCATCCTCCTTGATCCAGGCATCCAGCAGGGTGTAGCCCACCGCCAGCACCACCGGGCCGATAAAGAGGCCAATGATCCCCATGGTCAGCAAGCCACCTATTACCCCCACCAGAATGAGGATGAGCGGCAGGTCGGCGCCACGCTTGATCAGGAAGGGGCGCAGGAAGTTGTCCATGGTGCCCGCAATCAGTGACCACACCAGCAGGAAGGTGCCCCAGGTGGTGTCACCGCTCCAGTAGAGGTAGCCGATACAGGCCAGCAGCACCGGGAAGGGGCCGATCTGGGCGACGATCAGCAGGAACATCACCACCACCAGCACCATGGCGTAGGGGATACCGGCAATCAGCAGGCCGACACCGGCCACCGAGGATTGCACCAGCGCGGTCACCACCACCCCCATCGCCACGGCACGGATCGCCTGTGAAGCGAGCACGGTGGCATTGTCACCACGCTGACCCGCCAGCCGGTGAGCAAAGCGGCGAATACCGGTCGCCACCACTTCACCTGAGTGATAGAGCACACCGCAGATACCGACCGTCAGCAGGAAGTGAACGAACAGCAAGCCAAGATTACCGGCCTGAGAGGCGAGCCAGCGGGCGGTCTGACCGAAATAGGGGGCCAGCTTGGCAAACAGCACCTGACCACCGCTCGCCAGAATTTGCTGCCAGAAGTCATAGAGCTTGTCGCCCACCAGCGGGATCTGTTGCAGCCAGAGCAGCTCCGGCGGCGGTGACTGGCTGATATGGGTGCCCAGCTCGATCAGCATGGGCGCCTTCTCCGCCACATTGGCCAGTGTCATAAAGAGCGGGATGACAAACATCAGCAGCAGCACCAGCGTCATAAAGAGGGCCGCCAGGGTGCGCTTGCCCCACAACAGGCGCTGCACCATCAGCATCAGCGGCCAGGTGGCGATGGTGATCATGGTGGCCCACACCAGCGCAGGCAGGAAGGGCTGCAACACCAAGAAACAGGAGATAATCAGGATGCTGAGAAACAGCACCCCCAGGGTTATCTTGGCCAAATCCACTTTTTTCACATTCATAGAGTTCCCTTGTCAGAGCCGTTGCCCTTGGGTCGTGTGTCGCATTTCAAGAAAGAGAGTATCCACCAGAGACCAGCGCTCAACCAGAGCCCCAGCCCGAAAAAGAGCGCAAACTGACCGAGCAGGATGGCCAGCGAACTGCTGGTCAGCAGCGGTAGCGCCCAGAGTCCTGCCCCTATCACCGCGCCCCCCGCCAGGGTGACCACGCCGGTCACAATGGAGGGATAACCGCCGCGGATCAGGGAGCGCAAACCGCCAACCCAGAGCCCGAGCGCTGCCATGCTGATCCCGGCCTGATGGGCCGATTGGGTCAGCCCCCCGAGCGCCAGCGCAGATGCAATCAGCAGCAGCCAAGCTGCCGACTGCCTGTCGGCACGCCAGCAGGGGCGGGCGGCCAGCAGCAAGGTGCCTATCAGCAGGCCAACCGCCACATCGGAGATAAAGTGCACCCCGAGCCAGACCCGCGCCAGACCTGTGGTCAGCGCCAGCAGCAAGGCCAGCGAATAAGCCAGCCCGCGCCGGGCAGGCCAGAGCCAGCCAAGCAGTGCCCCCCAGAACAGCAGGGCCGAAGCGGTATGGCCGCTCGGCATGCCAAAGCCTTGCGCGCTCTGGGCCGCCAGTTCAGGTTGCAGATGGAAGGGGCGCGGCCAGCCGATCCCCTCCTTGCTCGCCTGCACCAGCAAGCCAAGCCAGAGCATGGCGAACAGCAACTGGCGCAGCCGCGACCACCCCAGCAGCGGAAGCAGCAAAGGTATCAGGGCAAGCTGAAAGCCGCCTGAACCAAACAGATTGCTGACCGACAGCCACCAGACATCGGGCCCCAACCACTGTTGCAGGTGCAGCATCAGCGGGATCTCGGCCTGATGCAGCGCATTGCCCTGCGCCACAAAATCGGCCTGCCAGTGCACCTCGCTCTCGGGCACCTGATCAAGCCGGGATTGCAGCCAGTCGAGCTGATCCGGGAAGCGGCGCTGCTCGCGGGGGAGCTGGTCAATGGCGATCAGCCGGGCGTTAAGGATCTCTCCCCCCAGATTGGGGGCCTTCAGCAGCGAGACAAAATCGGAATTTTGCTGCGCGACAATCGGTTCCAGCGTGCGGCAGGCGAAGATAAGCGCCCGCTGCCAGCGGCCCAACTCCTGCACCACCTCCCCCCGCAAGCCGGTCTCTTCATAGAGTTCGCGCAGCGCCGCCTGCTGCGGGCTCTCGCCGCCATCTATATAGCCACCGCTCAGGCTGTAGCGGGAGGAGATGCGATCCTGCACCAGCAACAGTTGATCCTGATGGCGGATGGCGCAGGCGGCTGCCGTTGGGCCAGCCGGTTCGGCACTCAGGGCTGGCAGAGCGGCAAACAGCGCCAGCAAGAGTAAAAAGAGGGTTCTCGACATCAATTTGCTTTCCCTATGCACAATGGCGACAAGCCTCCCAGAAATCAGATAGTTGGGCAACGGTAGCGGCCGGATCGCCGCCATTCCCGCCGCGCTGGCGGTGCACGGAAGATTGCGATGAAGCAGGGCACTCCCTACTATTGGCGGCTATCTTCAATTTCATGCAGCAAACGCTGGAGCCCTCCATGAGACAGTTCGGCTTTTTCCTCGGCATCGCCATCGGTGTCATTTTGATCCTGTTCGGCAGCATCGTCATCTTCCAGGCGCTTCCTGCCGCACTGGATGTACTGGAGATGCCAAGCCGCATCCCGTTCGTGCGCGAGGTCTACACCTGGCTGATGACCAGCGCCAACGGCCTGACCGCCCAGCTGGAGCAGAATTTCCTGGAAGCGTTCCAGACCGTGCTCAAGCTGATCCTGCTCACCACCTTCATGTGGGTCTGCGTCAAGCTGGTCAACATGGGGGTGCTGATTATCCGCGCCGGGGTTGATCTCATCCGCACCGCCATCGCCCACAGCGAAGGCCCCCACGACCAGAAGAAGCCGGATCAGCACGATCACTTCTGACTAAGCAGTGGTCAACGGATGTGAACGCTGCCGCCCCCAACCGGGGCGGCAGTGTTATATGCGCGGTATGAAGGCCCCTCCCTGCCCCATGAATACCCGATAAAGCAGTGGCTTTCCCTTGTGAATCAGCAAACTGCCCATATGTTGCATCACCTTGACATGGTTTGCGCCCCGCGCGGCGGCTGCCCGGTTTCTATCCCGACCCCGTGCTCTGGTATAATCGACCACCTCTTTTCCCCGTTATGGAGCCTGTTCATGCCCAATCATGCAGAAAGTGCCCTCGAGGTTCGTCTCGACAAGTGGCTGTGGGCGGCCCGTTTCTACAAGACCCGCTCCATTGCGCGGGATCAGATAGACGGGGGCAAGGTGCACTACAATGGTCAGCGCAGCAAACCGGGTAAACAGGTGGAAGTGGGTGCATTGATCCGCTTCTGGCAGGGGCAGGACGAACGCGAAGTGCGGGTGCTAGCCTTGAGCGAGCAGCGCAAATCGGCTCCGCTGGCCCAGCAGCTCTATGAAGAGACCGCCGAGAGCCTGAAAAAACGGGCCGAGAACAGCGAGGCACGCCGCTTCAACAGCCAGTTTGCCCCCAGCCCCGAGCGCCGCCCCGACAAGCAGGAGCGACGCCAGTTGCTCAAGGTCAAACAGTACTGACCGACCCCGATTTGATACCGGGCTGGCATCAACCCCAGCCCGCCCGATTTACCTCACCGAAAAGCCAGGAATACATGATGAGCAACCAAGATCTGCTGTATCGCTATCTGTTTGAAGAGTACGAAGTGCGTGGCGAGCTGGTCCAGCTGGATCACACCTACCGCCACGTAGTGGAAGCCCAGAACTACCCGGTGCAGGTGCAAAAACTGCTGGGCGAGCTGCTGGTCGCCACCAGCCTGCTGACCGCCACCCTCAAGTTTGAAGGCTCCATCACAGTGCAACTGCAGGGCGATGGCCCGGTGCGTCTGGCCGTGATCAACGGTGACAACAACCAGCAGCTGCGCGGCGTGGCCCGCTATGAAGGCGAGCTGCCGAGCGATGGCAAGCTGCAGAGCCTGATTGGCAACGGCCAGCTGATCATCACCATCACCCCGGAGCAGGGCGAGCGCTATCAGGGCATCATCGCGCTGGACGCCGATACTCTGGCAGGCTGCCTGGAGCACTACTTCGCCCGCTCCGAACAGCTGGCCACCAAGCTGTGGATCCGCACCGGCTACCATGAAGGCGAACCGCGCGCTGCCGGCATCATGCTGCAAGAGTTGCCCGCCCAGAGCGAGGATCACAGCAACGACTTCGATCACCTGACCCAGCTCACCAGCACCATCAAGGATGAAGAGCTGTTCGGCCTGCAGGCAGAAGAGATCCTCTACCGTCTCTACCATCAGGACAAGGTGCGGGTGTTCGATCCGCAGGCGGTCGAGTTCCGCTGCACTTGCTCCCGCGAGCGCTGTGAAGGGGCTCTGCTGCAGATAGAAAAGGAAGAGGTCATGGAGATGGTGCAGGAGCTCGGCAAGATCGACATGCACTGTGATTATTGCGGCGCCCAGTACCAATTTAATGGGATCGATGTCGAAACCCTGTTCAGCAGGGCTCCCGGCAATGATGCAAACCAGTTACACTAATTAAAGGCGGGCAAAACCCGCCTTTAACTTTAATAACAAAAAAATACCCTATTTTATAAAGTTTGATGGCGATCGCTAAACTCTACCACCTAAGTGATAGGATGACCGTCAGATAGAACCCTACCAACCTCTGAACCCAGGAGAATACAATGACAATCGTGGCAGAACCCACCCTGGCCCAACAATTAGGACTGGACCAGTACGGCATCAAAAACAGCCAAGAAATCGTTCGCAACCCCTCTTACGAGCAGCTTTTCGCGGAAGAGACACGCCCTGACCTGGAAGGGTTCGAGCGCGGTGTGGTGACCGAGCTGGGCGCCGTCAACGTAAACACCGGTATCTTCACCGGTCGCTCCCCGAAAGATAAATATATCGTCAAAGATGCCACTACCCAGGATACTGTGTGGTGGTCTGACCAGGGTAAAAACGATAACAAAGCCATTACCCCGGAAGTGTGGTCACATCTGAAAGGGCTGGTCACCAAACAGCTCTCCGGCAAGCGCCTGTTTGTGGTCGACGGTTTCTGCGGTGCCAACCCGGATACCCGCCTGGCCGTGCGCATCATCACCGAGGTGGCCTGGCAGGCACACTTCGTGAAAAACATGTTCATCCGCCCGAGCGATGAAGAGCTGAAAACCTTCAAGCCTGACTTCGTGGTGATGAACGGTGCCAAGTGCACCAACCCGAACTGGAAGGAGCAGGGTCTCAACTCCGAGAACTTTGTTGCCTTCAACATGACCGAGAAGATGCAGCTCATCGGTGGCACCTGGTACGGTGGCGAGATGAAGAAGGGCATGTTCTCCATGATGAACTACTTCCTGCCCCTGCGCGGCATTGCCTCCATGCACTGCTCCGCCAACGTGGGTCAGGACGGCGACGTTGCCATCTTCTTCGGCCTCTCCGGCACCGGCAAGACCACCCTCTCCACCGATCCCAAGCGTCAGCTGATCGGCGATGACGAGCACGGCTGGGATGACCACGGCGTGTTCAACTTCGAAGGGGGCTGCTACGCCAAGACCATCAAGCTCTCCGAAGAGGCCGAGCCGGACATCTACCACGCCATCCGTCGCGATGCGCTGCTGGAGAACGTGACCGTTGCTGCCGATGGCACCATCGACTTCGATGATGGCTCCAAGACCGAGAACACCCGCGTCTCCTACCCCATCTATCATATCGACAACATCGTCAAGCCGGTCTCCAAGGCAGGTCACGCCACCAAGGTGATCTTCCTGACTGCCGACGCTTTCGGCGTGCTGCCTCCGGTCTCCAAACTGACCAAGGAGCAGACCAAGTACCACTTCCTGTCTGGCTTCACCGCCAAACTGGCCGGTACCGAGCGCGGCATCACAGAGCCGACTCCGACCTTCTCTTCCTGCTTCGGCGCAGCCTTCCTCTCCCTGCACCCGACCAAGTACGGCCAGGAGCTGGTGAAACGGATGGAAGCGGCAGGTGCAGAAGCCTATCTGGTCAACACCGGCTGGAACGGCACCGGCAAGCGCATCTCCATCAAGGATACCCGCGCCATCATCGACGCCATCCTGGATGGCTCCATCGAGAAGGCCGAGACCAAGGTGCTGCCGATCTTCAATCTGGAGATCCCGACCGCGCTGCACGATGTGAACCCGGCGATCCTCGACCCTCGCGACACTTACGCCGACAAGGCCGAGTGGGATGCCAAAGCCGTCGATCTGGCAGGGCGTTTCATCAAGAACTTCGAGCGCTTCACCGATAACGATGAAGGCAAACGTCTGGTTGCGGCAGGCCCGCAGCTGTAACAGGCTCGCTTCGTATCAGTGACATCATGCCGGTCAGCCACGCTGACCGGCATTTTTGTTTGTGTGGAGCCCCGAACGCCGCCATCGCTCCCGTTAAAGGGGCCAAAACCTTGCCTTTGCCTGTTGTGACAGGTTAGATTCAGCCAAACTTTATACAATATACAATTCTGTAACGCCCAATCGTGACCCGACCATGACCCCACCCTACAAGACCCGAACCCAGATGGTAATGGAAAACCTCCGTGGCCGGATCCTCCGTGGGGAGTTCCCCGCTGGCGCCCCCTTGCGTCAGGATGCCATTGCCAAAGAGCTGGCCGTGAGCCGCATCCCGGTGCGCGAAGCCCTGATGCAGCTGGAAGCGCAGGGGCTGGTGAAGTTCGAAGCCCATCGCGGCGCCGTGGTCACCATGCTGGACGCCTCGGCCATTGAAGAACTCTTTTATTTGCGAGCGCTGCTGGAAGCCGATACCCTGTTTCACGCCGTCGACAAGATGACGGAAGCCACCTTCGCACAAGCGGAGGCGATCCTCGCCCAGTTTGATCACGCCCTGGAGTCAGGCACCCAGATCGAACATTGGGCCGAGTTGAACCACAGCTTTCACGCCACCCTCTATCAGGCAGCCGGTCGCCCCCAGGCACTTGAACTGATCGCCCAGATCAATCTGAGCTGTGACCGCTATGTCCGCTTCGAGCTGCTGTTTGCCAGCGACGGCGTGGACAAGGCGGAGCGTGAACACGCCCAATTGCTGGAGCTGTGCCGCGCCCGGCGCAAGCACGAGGCGGTGGTGCTGCTCAGGCAGCATATCGAAGCGGCAGGTCAGTCGATCAAGCGGATCCTGGCCAGCGGCCATAAAAACTGAACACTCATATAGCAACCATCTGGCACTAACGACATGAATAATTTCGAGATAATTGAAACCCGCGTCGCCCAAGTCAGGGCCGAGCTGGCCATGCAGGAGTTGGACGCATTTATCGTCCCCCACGATGATGAGCACCTCGGCGAGTACATCCCCGCCTATGCCGAGCGGCTTGACTGGCTCACCGGTTTCAACGGCTCTGCCGGGGTCGCCATCATCATGGCCCAGCGGGCAGCCCTCTTTGTCGATGGTCGCTATACGGTGCAGGCGCGGATGCAAACACCCGCCGAACTGTTCGAATTCCTCCACCTCATTGAAAATCCTCATGTGCAGTGGCTGGCCGAACAGCTGCCGTCAGGCTCCCGGGTTGGCTTCGATGCCCGCCTGCACAGCCTGACCTGGTACAAGAATGCCAAGGCCGTGCTGGCCGATCGCGGTATCGAGCTGATCCGTGTCGAGCAGAACCCCATCGACCTGAACTGGAGCGATCGCCCGGAGCCGACCAAGAGCCCGGTCATCCTCTACAACGAGGAGCTGGCAGGCCAGTCCAGCCAGTCCAAACGTGAACAGCTGGCAGCCGACCTGCGCAAGCGCGGGCTGGATGCCGTGCTGCTGACCCAGGCCGAGCCCATCAACTGGCTGCTCAACCTGCGCGGCCGCGATATCGACCGGCTGCCGGTGGTGCTGGGCTTTGCTGTGCTCTACGCCAACACCAGCATGGATTTCTTCGTCGATACCGACAAAATTGACTGCTTCGCCTTCACCCAACACGTTGGCCAAGATGTCTCCGTCTACCCCATCGACAAGCTGGGCGACGTGCTGCAACGCATCGGTGAAGATCAGCAGAAGGTGCTGGCCGATCCGGACAGCGCCAACGCCTGGACCCAGCTCGTCATGGAAGAGGCGGGCGCCATTCTGGTGGCAGGGCAAGACCCCACCATGCTGCCGAAAGCGTGCAAGAACGAGATCGAGCTGACCGGTATGCGTGCCGCTCACCTGCGCGATGGCGTGGCCATGACCCGCTTCCTCGCCTGGCTGGATCGGCTGGTCGCCTCCGGCGAGTTCGAGGGGGTGGATGAAGGCACCCTGGCCGATCAGGTGGAAGCGTTCCGCCGCGAGCAGGAGCACTACGTCGAGCCGAGCTTCGATACCATCTCCGCGCTCGGCCCCAACGCCGCCATGTGCCACTACCACCACACCAATGGCACCCCCCGTGCGTTTGGTCAGGACAGCCTCTATCTGCTGGACTCCGGCGCCCAGTATATGGATGGCACCACCGACATCACCCGCACCATCAAGGTGGGTGAGGTGAGCGACGAGCAGAAAGCGATGTTTACCCGGGTACTGCAGGGCCATATCGCGCTGGATCAGGCCCGCTTCCCCCGTGGCACCGCCGGTATCCAGCTCGATGTGCTGGCCCGCATGCCGCTGTGGCAAGCCGGTTACAACTACGACCACGGCACCGGCCACGGCGTCGGCCACTTCCTGAGTGTCCACGAAGGCCCCCAGCGCATCGCGCCGAAAGGGAGCATGGTCGCCCTGCAACCGGGCATGGTGCTCTCCAACGAGCCGGGCTACTACCGCGAAGATGGCTTCGGTATCCGCTGCGAGAACCTGGTGGTCGTGACCGAGCTGGAACAGGTTGGCGAGCTGCCGATGCTGGGCTTCGAGCGCCTGACCTACGTGCCGTTCGATACCCGCCTGATCGACCGCAGCCTGCTGAGCCCGGCCGAATTCCGCTGGATCAACGAATACCATGTCGAGGTGTTCCGCCGCCTGAGCCCGCTGCTAGAAGGCGAGGATCTCGCCTGGCTGGAGCAGGCAACCAGCCTCATCTGATGACACAGGGCCTGCGGGCCCTGTTTTTTATCCCCCCTTTTGACCTGTATCAACACCCCAAGCGAGCAGGTCAGGAGAATGGCGGCCATGAAAAGTCATCATGCCAGCCCAGCCCGGGGCTCACACGCCGCAGCCAGCAAAAAGGCGAGTGACCATCCCAGACTCATGCGCGAGCAGCAGACGGTCAGCGCCATGATCCGCCTCTACTGCCAGCACCATCATCAGGATCCCCATTGCCGCCACTGTCGCCAGTTGCGGGATTTCGCCCATCAGCGCCTTCGTCGCTGCCGTTATGGCCACGGCCACAAACCCACCTGTGCCAACTGCAATATCCACTGCTACGCACCGGCGATGCGCAAACAGATCCAGCAGGTGATGAAGTGGAGCGGCCCGCGCATGTTGCTGCGCCACCCCTGGCTCACCCTCCGCCACCTGCTCGACGGCTTGCGCAAGGCCCCCAAACTGCCCCAGAGCCGCCCCCTGCCGCCATAACCGCCAATCCCTTGCATCCGGCAGGGGATGACCACTACCCTATGACTCCTTTTCTGCCGTTGACCCCAAGGTCAGCGGCGTTGCCGATCCGTTTGCTGCCAATGGAGTCCTGATGCACCACAACCCGCCCCTGCTACGCACCGCTACCCACAATGACATGCACGCCATCTGGCAGATCGATGCCAAGGTGTTTGGCGAAGATGTCTATCCCGCCTTCTTCTTCCGTCAGGCGATGGATTTGTGGCCCGAGTTGTTGCTGGTGGCCGAATACGAGGGGCAGCTGGTGGGTTATGTGCTGGGGGGATTTGGTCAGGAGCGGTCGCAAGGCTGGGTGCTCTCGCTGGCGGTACTGCCCGAGGCACGCGGTTTTGGTCTGGCCGAGCGAATGATGCGCCAGATGGAGGCCAACCAGCAGGCGCTGCAGATCAGCGAACTGCGGCTCACGGTCGATCCGGCCAATCCGGCCCAGCGCCTCTACTACCGGCTCGGTTACACATTGCAGGCGGAAGTAGCCGACTATTTCGGCCCCGGAGAAGACCGTCTGCTGCTGGTTAAAACCCTCTCCGGTACAGCTGCGATTCAAGGACAAAACCGGTTACAGAACGCATAATTGGTTACATTTTGCCGATTTCATGTGTGACGGGGTTGGAGTAAAGTTCACTCATCAACCGGATTGTTCAAATTACGTGCAGCCCAGGAGGCCCACCATGTTGAAGCGTATGACCCTTATTGCCCTGCTGGCAGCAACCACCATCACCGGATGCGCCAACAGTGACGTTTACTCTGGCGATGTCTACACCAAGGACCGCGCCAAACAGGTGCAGACCGTCAGCTACGGCACCATCATCTCCACCCGCCCGGTGAAGATCCAGGCCGATGAGAACTCCCTGATTGGCACCATTGGCGGCGCAGTAGTCGGTGGCCTGCTGGGCAGCACAGTCGGTGGCGGTACCGGACGCGACATCGCAGCCGCAGGCGGCGCCATCGCCGGTGCAGCGGCAGGTAACGCCATCGGCAACAAGATGAATCAGGTCGACGGCGTCGAGCTGGAGATCAAAAAAGAGAACGGCGAAGCCATCGTGGTCGTGCAGAAAGCCAGCCCCACCTTCACCCCGGGCGCCCGTGTGCGCATGACCCAGGGCAATGGCAGCATCAACGTGGCCGTCGTGAACTAAGCGTGTGAACTCAGGCTTTGCAGCTTTAGAGTCATAAAAAAACCGCCGGAACCGGCGGTTTTTTGTTGTCTGGCATTCGGGATTACATGCTGTAGGCCTTCTCGCCGTGCGTGGTCACATCCAGTCCTTCCCGCTCGGCATCGCCGTTCACCCGCAGACCCACCAGCATGTCGACCGCCTTGAAGGCAATCGCCGCCACGGCACCGGACCAGAGCAGAGTGACACCGACCCCGATAGCCTGGATCTTCACCTGAGTCAGGATGGAGTAGCCCTCGGCAACCTGATTGGTGACATAGTCCCATACCCCGGTACCGCCCAGATCCGGGCTGGCAAAAACGCCGGTCAGCAGGGCGCCGAGAATACCGCACACCCCGTGTACGCCAAACACGTCCAGACTGTCATCGGCACCCAGCAGGCGCTTGAGACCGTGGACACCCCACAGACCCGCCACGCCACTGATAAGGCCCATCACCAGACCACCGCCCACACCGACGAAACCGGCTGCCGGGGTGATCACCACCAGACCGGACACAGCACCAGAGGCGGCCCCCAGCAGGGAGGGACGTCCCTTCATCACCCACTCGGCCAGCGTCCATGAGAGAGCTGCCGCAGCCGGCGCCACCCAGGTGTTGATAAAGGCGAGTGCGGCGATACCGTTGGCTTCCAGCGCGGAGCCCGCGTTGAAACCGAACCAGCCGAACCAGAGCAGGGAGGCGCCGATCATGGTCATGGTCAGACTGTGGGGGGTCATGGGATCACGACCGTAGCCCAGACGCTTGCCCACCAGATAGGCCCCCACCAGACCCGCCACGGCGGCGTTGATGTGCACCACTGTGCCGCCAGCAAAGTCCAGCGCACCGTGCTGGAACAGATAACCGGCAGTTGCAGTCGCCGTGGCCGCAGCCTCGGCGCTGATATAGGCATCCGGACCCGCCCAGTACCACACCATATGAGCCAGCGGGATATAGGCGAAGGTGAACCAGATCACCGAGAAGAGCAGCACGGCGGCGAACTTGATGCGCTCGGCAAACGCCCCCACGATAAGGCCACAGGTAATGGCGGCAAAGGCTCCCTGGAACACCACATAGATTAGCTCGCTGATCCCGACCCCCTTGCTGAAGGTGGCAGCGATGGAGTCAGGGGTCACCCCCTTGAGCAGCACCTTGCTGAAGGAGCCATAGAAATTGCCCCCCTCGGTAAAGGCCAGCGAATAGCCGTAGATCACCCAGAGCACGCAGATGAGGCAGAACAGGGTAAAGACCTGCATCAGCACGCTCAGCATGTTTTTGGCCCGTACCAGACCACCGTAGAAGAGGGCCAGACCGGGGATCGACATCAGGATCACCAGCGCCGCCGAGAGCAGCATCCAGGTGTTGTCACCCTTGTTGATTGTCATGGCGGCAACCGGAGCCACCGCCGCCTGTACCTGAGCGACCTCTTCGGCCCAACTTGGGGTAACCAGCAAGGCAGGCAACATCGTCAGACCCGCCATCATCCATTTTTTGACCATAGAGCACTCTCCTTCCCTGTCGTACCGGTACAAGACCGGCTCCGTTTCCCTGATTGAATCTGTGGCGAACCGCAAGGTGTTGCTGCAACCCGCCAGAATCACACCCGCGCCCGGCACGGGGATGTCTCTTGCCACTTCCTCATCACTGCGTCTGCCGCCGATGACCGCAAGAGACCGTCTGACATGTAAAAAGCATAAAGCGGGCCACAAATATAAATCCTTTTAAATCATGGCATTAGTAAGAACGCGCATCATCAACGCACCAATTTGGCGCATGAGCTGCGCTAACCTGCCCAGGGTCGCCCTGTCACAGGGCAGGCGATACGTCGTGCACCAGAAGTGCGCAAACCCTGAGCCAGCCCACAAGCTGACGTCATCGATATCGCGCGCTACGGGTCCGCTCGTTTACACTGACAGACCAGCCGTTTCCTGTTATCCGACCACGGCATGCCATTACACAGCCCCTTGTTTGCAACCTGATGGCAGGCCCAATCCGAGGAACACCATGCAGTTCGATCGTCTCGACATCAGCCTCTCCCACTACCGTCATCTCGACCGGGAGCATCGCGCCCACATCGCGCTGCTGGGGATAGTGATGCTGGCCATCATGGCCCTTCATCTGTTGCTGCTGCCCCACTTCCCCTACGAACGCTTTTACGCCGTCAGCTTTGGCTTCGAGGTGATCAACTGGCTCACCATGCTGTTCCTGTTCTGGGTGGTGCAGTGCGCCCACCTGCCCACCCACACCTACCGCATGCTCTCCTGCGGTCTGATGTTGTGGATCATGGGGGCCACCGCCGACATCATGGATGAGCTGGTGGCGCAGCCACTCTGGCTCGCCATCTATGCCGAGGATCTGTTGCGCTCCAGCGGCATCCTGCTCAGCAGCATCGGCATCCTGAGCACCATGCACCACCTCTTCCACATCAATACCCAGCTCAGACAACAGGCGCTGTTCGACGATCTCACCCGGCTGCCAAACCGGCGCTACTTTCATCAGCAGCTGTTTCTGGAACAGGGGATTTGCCACGCCCTCATCCTGCTGGATCTGGATCACTTCAAGGTGATCAATGACAACTACGGCCACGATATCGGGGATCGGGTGTTACAGCAGTTTGGCGAGCTGTTGCAACAGCACTGCCCGCCCGGTGCGCTGGCGGCCCGTGTCGGGGGTGAAGAGTTTGCCCTGCTGCTGCCCGTCGCCCACGAAGCCGAGCTGCTGCAACTGGCCAACACCCTGCTCACTGCGACCCGCACCATAGCCCCCGACCCGGCCCATACCATGACGGTCAGCCTGGGAGTGGGGATCCGCGAGCCCAAGGAGCCGGCCGTCTCGCTGTTCAAACGGGTGGATCAGGCACTTTATGGCGCCAAGGAGGCGGGCAGAAACTGCGCGGTATGGGCGATGCCGACTAACAAGGAGGTATGAAGATCTGCAGGTTGATTGCCGATAACGGCGAAACATTGCTGCTGAAACAGGGGCCCAAAGGCCCCTGTTTCATAGGGAAAATCCCCTCACCTAAAAGCGGAAGGTAAGACCGATATTGGCCTGCCATTGGGTTACCAGCTCCCCGCGCACCTTGAACACGCACTGCTCCGGGTTGCAGAGAAACTGATTGTTGTCGTTGACCAGCGAACCATAACCGCGCACCTCGGCCCGCAGCGCCAGATGCTCGGCGAGGCGCGGTTGCACCCCGAGCGCCAGCGACATGGAAGGGGTCACCTCGCTGTCGTAGGCGGCAAATCGGGTCACCCCGATCCCGGCGCCGATGTAGGGCGCCATCAGGTTGTCAGAGAGGGTCAGCGCACCGGCAAAGTGCAGGATGTCCACCGTCAGGCGATCCGGCAGGTCGGGAGAGAGGGTGGTGGACTGATGGCTGTAGAGCAGCTCAATCATGCCGGGATCATCCACCTCCTTGCTGATAAAAAGACCCCAACTACCGGAGCCCTGTCCCTGCAGTGAATCGAGCGAGGCTGAGACCGGCACCGGCTGCACCACCTCATCGCTCTTCTCGAAGTCGATGGCTGAGCTGTAGCCAAAAAACGGCGTCACCTGCCAACCGGATGTGGTCGCGCCCTCGCTACTCCAGGCCTGCCCCAGTGGCAGCAACAACCCCATCATCACTATCCCGGCTCTCTTCATCATCATCCCCTGCTCCCTGTGTGATTGTGCAGAAAGCATACCAGAGGCGTCCTAGGCCCATCCTAAACGGCGGCTGTACCGGATCACTTTCATCGCGGGATTTCCCTCTCGCCTGAACCCTGCCGCACCGCTCCACTGGCGCCGCTATGCCCCCCTGCCACCATTCATCGACGGTTAACCTCTGCCACGTATGCTGGCGCCAAATCGGGTCATCGGGGCCCGTTATCACCACTCAGAAGGACATCAGGGAATGGTTGCCGCGCAACTTCACGACCCCCAAACCACCCTCGCGGATACCCTGCGGGCTACCGCCCACGCCATCGACGAGAGCCACATCAGCCTGCGCCAGATGCTGGAGCTGGTGGGCGAGCAGGGCATGCTGCTGTTTTGCGTGCTGCTCACCGTCCCCTTCCTGCTGCCGGTCTCCATTCCCGGGGTCAGCACCCCGTTTGGCCTGCTGATCCTCTTTATCGGTATCGGCATCACCCTCAATCGGGTGCCCTGGCTGCCCGCCATGCTGATGGAGCGCCGCTTCGCTGCCGACCAGCTCAAGCCGACCCTTCACAAGGGGGCGGATCTGCTGGCCCGGGTCGATCGCGTTATCCGCCCGCGCCTGCTGGTGCTGACCGGCAGCAACACGGTCAACCGCTGCAACGGCCTGCTGATCATGCTGGCTGCCCTGCTGCTGATGCTGCCCCTGGGCGCCATCCCGTTCACCAACGCCATGCCTGCCTGGGCCATCCTGCTGCTGGCCACCGGCATGTTGCAGCGGGACGGTCTGTTCATCGCCAGCGGCTATCTGCTGGTAAGCGCAACCCTGGTCTGGTTCAGCGTGCTGGCCATCGGCTTGCTGATGGCGGGCCAGAGCGCCAGCGGCCTGCTCGGCTAACCCCGATGCACAGAAAAAGGGCGACCAGATGGTCGCCCTTTTTGATTTGTGCGGGATACCGCCCGGTCAAAGCAGATCGTAGATAAGGGCCGAGATGGCAAGCAGCCCCATCACCAACACAAAAAGGGTACTCGGCCCGCGATAACGCTTGAGTGCGGGCAAGCGATAGATAGAGCAGGCCGGCAGCAGAAACAGGATCACCGCAATCAGCGGGCCACTGACGCGCTCGATGATGTCGAGCACATTGGGGTTCAGATAGGTGATGACGGCGGTCACCATAAACAGGATCACCGATGACACCCGGGCGATGGTTGACTCCTTGAGGGAGAGCCCCAGCCCCTGACAGGCACCGCTCACCATGCTCACCGTCCCCTCGCTCACCCCCATGGAGGTGCCTAGGAAAGATTTGGACATGGCCAGAATAGCGATGAGTGGCCCCACATAGGCGATCAGCGGGTTGGAGAACTTGTTCGCCAGCGCCGACAGCACGGAGATATTGTCGGTGCGGGCCAGCGCCATCTCGGCCTGACTCAGGCTCATCACGCAGCTCACCACGAAAAAGAGCACACTGCCGCAAATCAGCATGCTGCTGCACTTGATGATCCGCTTGGCGCGCAGATCGGCACTCTCCTGACAACGCTTCTTCTGCGCCGCGCTGAAGGAGGAAATAATGGGCGCATGGCTGAAGGAGAAGACCATCACCGGCACGATCAGCCAGAGGGATTTCCAGAACGCCGGATCCCGCCAATCCACCGCCTGGCTCTCGCTGAAATAGGAGAGGCTCCACTGGGGCAGCAGATAGATGGAGAGGCCAATCAGAAAGGCGACCATCGGTAGCGCCAGCACGCTGATGGCCGATACCACGATCTGTTTGCCAGCCAGCAGCACCAGATGCAGACCCAGCATCACCCCCAGCACCAGCAAGCCGCGCGGCAGCTCGGCGTCCCCCAGCTGGTGAACCACGAAGCTCTGGATCGCGTTGGTGATGGAGATGCTGTAGACCAGAATGATGGGGTAGAAGGCCATCAGATAGACCAGCATCAGCAGCTTGCCCGCCTTGGCCCCGAAGTGCTCCTCCACCACATGGGTGATATCCCCCTCCTTGTGGGAGCTGGAGAGCACAAAGCGGCTCAATGCCCGGTGGGAATAATAAGAAAGCGGAAAAGCCAGCAATAAAATAAATAGCAAAATAACCGGAGAATTACTGCCAACAGTAATAGGGAGAAATAACGTACCGGCACCGACAGCAGTGGCATATAGGCCCATGGTCCATACCGAATCGCTTTTCTCCCATTTCAATTTTGAAACAGGGTTACTCTTTTCAGCAATAGAAACACTCATTGCAATATATACCTTATTAATCTGTCATCATTATTTTTATTGGCCCGAATAACAGGCTGGAGATATGTCGTTGCATATCGCCATGCACATGAAAAAACAACGCCGCCAGCGGCCAACAGGGCCACCGGAGAGAAACGGAGCTGCCACGCTACCATCGTTGAAATCGCAATCCGGGTCAAGGTTAATAATTCATGACTGTTTGAATCGGAATGTTTCAAAAGACAACGGGATGTATCACATTCGTCACCCAAAACCCGATTCACGCCTGTTTGATAACATACCGATAAAACCTCATGCTGTTGCCCAACAACACAAATAAGACCAGCGATCAGGCCGATAATATTAACACCTTAAGCTGTGGAATATGAGTTAAATAATACGGCCAACTTTTCTACTAATTGACAGTGATGTCAGCCAATTTATTCAGGGTAAAAGCGCAGGCTATTTCCCACAGCGACCGGGGTGGCACTCTCAACCTGCCGGGCAGTGCGCCACCCGGTTGCGGCCTGCCCGCTTGGCCCGATAGAGCCACTCGTCGGCCCGAGCCAGCGCCTGATTGATCTCCTCCTCCGGCTGCACCAGGGTTGTGCCCAGACTGACCGTGATGGCGACCGGATCGGCAGGCAGCGCTTCGACGGCGGCGCGGATCTGCTCCGCCATCTGCTGCAAACCGGCTTCATCGATCCGCGGCAGCAGGATCAGAAACTCCTCGCCACCGCTGCGCACAAAGAGGTCGTCCGCCCGCAACAGGGCATCGATACAACTACTGAAGCGCTGCAAGGCCCGATCTCCCTGCTGATGGCCGTAGTGATCGTTGAGCTGCTTGAAGTGATCGATGTCGAGCATGATAAGACCACAGGGCGCCTCCCCTGCCCGCAACGGCTGGCAGTGCTCGAAGAAGAAACGGCGGTTGTAGAGGCCAGTCAGCTGGTCGGTTTCACTCTGGCGCAGCAGTCGCTGCTGCAACTCGTACTGGCGGGTGATATTGCGGGTCACCCAGGCCACCGCCCGCTTGCCGTCATAGAGGGAGGGCAGCGGCGCAATCTTGCCCTCAAAACGCTGTATCCCTTGCGGCCCGGCGGCGGCATTGATCCCCCCCACCTCGGCTGCGGAGAGCTCATACTCCACCACCCGCACCTGACCGCTCGCCAGCGACTCGGCTACCTGCGCCTTGACCCACATGGCCATCTCGGGTGGCAGCACATCGGCCAGCTGCTTGCCCGCCAGCGGATTGCCATCGTGATAGGATTGCTGCTCCATGCCGCCGATATATTCCACGTAATAGCCATCTTCACTGAGGATAAAGACGGGATCTGGCAGCTGGGCCATCACTTCATAAAGCTGGGTTACCGAAAGCGCCACGGAGACTCCTGTACTTCAGCGTCAAACAGGGGGGAGATATTCTGCCTCAAGAGGACTCACTCACCCTCATCGTCAGCGCAGAAAAATCTGCGGCCACAGCCAACAATCCTTTACATCTAGCAGCCTGCCAGCCTCTCGGCCACCACCTGTGGCCTGCGCGTTGCTACTCCCGCCACTGCGCTCGCTCACGGCGGCGAAAGCCCCCTCACCCGGTCACGCATATCCCATTGTTTCAACTCACAAGTTCATTTACGCTGGCCGTCCTGAGTCCAGTTTTCACCTCATCAGCCATCAGGAACGCCAGCCACCCGCAACCGCAGGGGCTGTACCACGGAAAAGGAATCGCCAGATGAAAAACGCTATCGTTACCGCCCGCTTCGACGCCATCAGCACCGAAGGGGAACAGCTCACCCTCAAGATCGTCATCAAGGCCCCCGAGCCGGATCCCAAGTCCGCCAGCGGTGACTGGCGCTGCAAGGTGAAGCTGGCGGGGCTGAGCGAAAAGACCTTCATCTACGGCATCGACAGCCTGCAGGCCCTGAGCCTCGCCATCAAGTTTGTCGAAACCGAACTGCGCGCTTTCTCCGATGCGGGCTGGCAGTTCTATCTGCCCGGCAGCCCCGATCACCCCATCGACATGAGCGCCTGCTACTTCCCGGCGCTCTAGCCCGAGGTCAACTTAGGGAGCATGGGGTGCAGCCCAGCTCCCACAATCTCCCTTTCATCGGCGACGAGCTCATCATAGGCAAGTGCAGCCCCACAACCCGCAATACCAAGGGCGCCTTTAGATAATTTAGCAATAAAATCAATAGCATAAACCAAAAAAAATTGACAATAATTCTCATTTAATCAATGCTTGGTTTCCAAATGAAGCATTCGAGAAATAATGGATGAAGCTCTGTTTGGCCACAGCATTGTTGCTGTGCAGTATTTCAAGTGCCAATGCCAATACTTGCCCATTGAGTAACTGCAACACACTACACGCTGGTGAACATTACTCTATTAATGCCGATGGAAAGTATTGCATCAATTTCAACAAAGAAAACATCACAGTGGTAAACCTTTCGAGTCGATACATTGAAATAGAAGACAAAAATTCAAATCCAACTGTTATATACCCTGGTGAATTTGTTGATGTCGATACCATATCAACAATCGCAAATTCAACCAAGGTAGTTATCAGCATAGAGCACGATAGCTTTATCGTTATAAGAGATATAAATGAAAGCAAGCGTAACAAGAGAGCGGCACCCGCATTGGTATGGGCAGGCGGCGGGGCCGTTATGGGGGCGATGGGCGTCATTGCCAACAATCCTGATGCCAGCATGAGAGAGATTGCTGCAGGTGCATTTGGTGGTGCCGTTACCGGTAGGTTAAGCCCCATCATGGGAAGTGGTGTCGCAGGCATGATGGCTTCAGGCAGTGCTGGCCTGGCAGCAAGCGGTGGCTGTGCCTCATGTCACTAGTGATGATGATCGTCACATTGATAGCGGCCGTTGTAGCACCCTTTCTTTTAAGCAACAACCTTGCCCATCGAATTGCACTGCTACTAATTTCAAGCGGTTCAATACTATTTAATTATCTCTCGGGCACTTTCTCAGCCTGGATATGTTTAACCTTTATTGTATTTACAGTTATTTTAAAGGCTAACTATCGTTCTACTCTGGTGCGTTGTGATGATGCAATACTAGGTTGCTATATAATTTTCTACATCCAGCCATTAGTTTTCATGATGATTTAAAACTATCTATTTAAATGAAGTTGACAAAATAAACTAGCCATAAAAAGAGCGCATATTATGCGCTCTTTTTATTTCAGACCTGTTTGGTAATATTTATCAACCCGTATTACGCATACCTGCGGCAATACCGGCGATGGTGACCATCAGCGCCTTGTCCAGCTCGGGGTGCAGGGTCTCCGGGTGGTTGCGGGAGCGGTTGAGCAGCTCGGCCTGCAGCACGTTGAGCGGGTCTGTGTAGGGGTTGCGCAGCTTGATGGACTCCTTGATCCAGGGCTGGTCCTCCAGCAGATCCCCGCGCGGGCTCAGTTTCAGCACCACCTCGATGGATTCGGCGAGCTCCTGACGCAGCTGTTTGCCAAGGCCCCACAGCTCCTGCGGCACCAGACGGGTGTCGTAGTACTCGGCGAGCCAGACGTCCGCCTTGAGGAATACCATCTCCAGCATTTCGAGGCGAGTGCGGAAGAAGGGCCACTGGGCGCTCATCTCTTCCAGCACCGCCAGCTTGCCGCCGTCGATAGCCTGTTGCAGCGCCTTGTGGGCACCGAGCCAGGCCGGCAGCATCAGGCGGTTCTGGGTCCAGGCGAAGATCCACGGAATTGCGCGCAGGCTCTCGACGCCGCCGTTGGGCTTGCGCTTGGAAGGACGGGAGCCGAGCGGCAGCTTGCCGAGCTCCATCTCCGGGGTGGCGGCACGGAAGTAAGGGACGAAGTCCGGATGACCGCGCACGATACTGCGGTAGTGATCGCAGGAGTCGGCGGCCAGCTGTTCCATCACCTCGCGCCAGCACTCTTTCGGCTTGGGCGGTGGCAGCAGGTTCCCTTCCAGCACGGCGCTGGTGTAGAGCTCCAGACTCTTGATCGCCACTTTCGGCAGACCGAACTTGAAGCGGATCATTTCCCCCTGTTCGGTGGTACGCAGACCGCCGCGCAGGGATCCCGGCGGCTGGGAGAGGATCGCCTGATGGGCAGGCGCACCACCACGACCGACGGTACCGCCACGGCCATGGAACAGGGTGAGGCGGATGTTGTTGGCTTCGGCAAGTCCCACCAGGGATTCCATGGCGGCGTACTGGGCCCAGCCTGCGGCCATCATGCCCGCATCCTTGGCAGAGTCGGAGTAACCGATCATCACGTACTGACGGCCCTGAATGTAGCCGCGATACCAGTCCACCGAGAGCAGGCGCTCCATCACGGCGGTGCCTGCCATCAGGTCATCCTGGGTTTCAAACAACGGGGCGACCGGCATGCGGAACTTGCAACCCGCCTCTTTGAGCAGCAGTTGCACCGACAGCACGTCGGACGGCGCACCGGCCATGGAGATGATGTAGATACCGAACGCATCGGGGTCGTGCTGGGCGATAACCTGACAGGTATCCAGCGTCTCGCGCACCTCGGCGCTCGGTTCCCAGTCGTGGGGAATGAGCGGGCGACGGGAGTTCAGTTCGTTAAGCAGGAAGGCCTGCTTGTCATCTTCGCTCCACTCGGCGTAGTCACCCAGACCCAGATAGCGGGTCAGCTCGGAGAAGACCAGCCCGTGACGCTCGCCATCCTGACGGATATCCAGCTTGACCAGATGGATGCCGAAACAGGCGACTTTGCGCAGCACATCCAGCAGCATGCCGTCGGCGATGTTGCCCATGCCGCAGGCGTGCAATGAGTGGTAGCAAAGTTCCAGCGGCTCGCGCAGCTGGGCGGTGGTCTTGACCAGATCCTGGCTCTCGCTCGCCTGGCCCTGCACCTTGGCGGTGAGATGCTCCTTGGTTTCGCGCAGCGCTTCACGCAGCTCGCGCACCAGCGCACGGTAAGGCTCGGGATGATCGCCAACGCGAGCGCGCACGGCGTCGGTACAGTCGGACATGGAGAGCTCGGAAGTGAGCTCCTTGATGTCTTTGTAGAACAGGCTCACCGCCATCCAGCGGCCCAGCTCCAGCACTTCGGCAGTCACCTTGGCGGTGACGAAGGGGTTGCCATCGCGGTCACCGCCCATCCAGGAGGTGAACTTGACCGGCGCGGCATCCAGCGGCAGCCGCACACCCAGATGGTGTTGCAGACGCTCGTCCAGATTGCGCATGAATTCGGGGATGGCAGGCCACAGGCTGTTCTCCACCACGGCAAAGCCCCACTTGGCCTCGTCGACCGGAGTCGGGCGCTGTTCGCGGATCTCGTTGGTGTGCCATGCCTGATTGATCAGCTGTTCGATGCGGTTGAGGATCTTGTCCCGCTCGCGAGGCAGCAGGTCGGAGAGCTCCAGCGCCTCGAGGCAGTCGTTGAGCTGTACGTGCTTGTGGATCAGGGTACGACGGGTCACCTCGGTGGGGTGAGCGGTCAGCACCAGATCGATATCCAGCTCGCGCACGGCCTGAATGATGGCCTCTTGTGACAGGTTGGATGCCTTGAGTTTGTCGAACATCTGCTCCAGCGGATCCGGGGTGCAGACCTGCTCTTCACAGCGACGGGAGATGGTGTGGAACTGTTCCGCCACGTTGGCCAGATTAAGGAACTGGCTGAAGGCGCGGGCCACCGGCAGCAGTTCATCATCGCTCAGGGTGCGCAGGGTATCGAGCAGACGTTCCCGGTCTGATTCATTGCCCTTGCGGGAGGACTTGGCCAATTGGCGAATGGTTTCGATCTTGTCGAGAAAGGCCTGACCCTGATGATCCTTGATGGATTTACCCAGCAGCTGACCCAGCATGCCTACGTTGGCGCGTAGTGCGGCGTACTTTTCGTTCATTCCACATCCTTATCTTGTTGGTGCCTGACACCCATCCGGGGTGTGAGACGACCTCACTTATTGTTGTGCGATTACAACATATGCTCCGTCATCTTAGGGTGACAATCTACCCAGATTGTCTGCGCAAGGTCAAATAACAGGCCGATTCAGAACATGTATTTCCATCACCACTCCACAACCGGCTTGTTATGTAACTTACTTACAGTTTTTACGCCCCTTTCACCGTCGCCGCTACAGGCAAAAACGTCTGATCAGGTGTTGCAACACCGCGGTGGTCGGCTTGACGAAGGAGAGGTCCAGATACTCATCCGGCTGGTGGGCCTGGGTGATATGACCTGGGCCCATCACTATGGTCTCGCAGCCAAGCTGCTGGATAAACGGCGCCTCGGTGCAGTAGTTGACCGACTCGGCGGCGCGGCCGCTCGCCTTCTCAGCTTCGCGCACCAGCGCAGAGTCGTCGGCGCAGGCGTAGGCGGGAATAGGCTCGTGCAGATGTTGCAGATGCAGGCAGCCCGGCTGGTGGATCTCGATGGGAGAGAGCGCCTCTTTGAGCATCCCCATCAGCTCATCCGGCCCCACCTGCGGAGTGGGTCGCAGGTCGATATGCAGCTCGCAGCAGCCGCAGATGCGGTTCGGGCTGTCGCCGCCCTGAATGTAACCGAGGTTCAGGGTCGGCTGCGGCACGGCAAAGCGGTGGTCGGCATAGCGATCTTTCAGATCCTGCTGCAAGCGCAGCACCTGCCCCATCGCCTTGTGCATGATCTCCATGGCGTTGACGCCGTTGGCGGGATCCGAGCTGTGGCCGCTCTTGCCGGTAATGCGGATCGCCTCCGACATATGCCCCTTGTGGGCCACTACAGGCACCAGCCCGGTCGGCTCGCCAATCACGGCGTAGTCGGGTTTGAGCTCGGCCGCCGCGGCGATGGCGCGGGCCCCCGCCATGGTGGTCTCTTCGTCGGCAGTGGCGAGAATGCGCAGCGGCTTGGTCAGCTTGGTGAGGTCGATCTCTTTGAGCGCTTCCACTATGAAGGCGAAGAAGCCCTTCATGTCGATGGTGCCGAGGCCATAGAGACGATTGCCCTCTTCGGTCACCTTGAAGGGATCCTTGCTCCAACCCCCCTCATCGAACGGCACCGTATCGGTGTGGCCCGCCAGCAGCAGACCGCCCTCCCCCTGACCCATCGTCGCCACCAGATTGAATTTGCCCGGCAGATCGGGGAGCGCCGTCACCTCGCACTGAAAACCGAGCTGACCGAACCAGTCGGCCAGCAGCCGGATCACCGCCTCATTGCTCTGATCCCACTTGGGATCCGTGCTGCTGATAGAGGGAATCGCAATAATATTCTTATAAAGTGAAAAAAAATCCAGATTGGCCATCAGCTCCTCCTTGCGTCCCCGGAATGTTTCTGTTAGAAAATACAAATGCAAAGTGAGTGCATGAATATTCTGTTATTTTACCTGAATATCTGGCTCATCAACAAAGGCTTCTAGTTGTAAGGGAAAGTTAATGTTCTGTCACCTGATCTATAACCGACGACACACACCCGCCTGAATTGCCCCTCCGCACTTGTGCAAAGGGGCGCTCGAACACCCTTGTGCACTGCAGCGTCATGCTGTGAATCTCGAACTCTGACTTGGAATATTCAACATGCTTAACACCGTTATCGTCGGTGCCAGTGGCTACGCGGGAGCCGAACTGGCCGCACTGGTACAGAACCATCCACAACTCAAACTGTTCGGCCTCTACGTCTCCGCCGGCAGTCAGGATGCCCACAAGCGCTTCTCTTCCCTGCATCCCCAGTGGGTAGGCGCCCTCGATCAGCCGCTGCTGCCGCTGGACGACGATGGCATGACCCGGATCCTGACCCAGGCCGATCTGGTACTGTTGGCCACCGCCCACGAGGTGAGCGCCGAGCTGGCACCCAAGTTTCTCGCCAAGGGGCTGCCGGTGTTCGATCTCTCCGGCGCCTTCCGGGTCAAGGATCAGGGCTTCTACGACAGCTTCTACGGCTTCACCCACGACAGCGAGCAGTGGCTGGATCAGGCCGTCTATGGCCTGGCGGAGTGGAATGCCGATGCCATCGCTACCGCCCAGCTGATTGCGGTGCCGGGTTGCTACCCGACCGCATCGCTGTGCGCTCTCAAGCCGCTGCAGCAGGATGGTCTGATTGCCAAGGGGTGGCAGCCCATCATCAACGCCGTCTCCGGGGTTTCCGGCGCCGGTCGCAAGGCGGCCATCAACACCAGCTTCTGCGAAGTGAGCCTCAATCCCTACGGCACCTTCAATCACAGACACCAGCCGGAG
This sequence comes from Aeromonas sp. Y293-4, assembly GCF_027705905.1. Classification (NCBI taxonomy): domain Bacteria; kingdom Pseudomonadati; phylum Pseudomonadota; class Gammaproteobacteria; order Aeromonadales; family Aeromonadaceae; genus Aeromonas; species Aeromonas sp. Y293-4. The sequence continues at coordinate 60,769 of NZ_JAPDCI010000006.1, forward strand.
ATCAGCCATCACCTCGGCAAGGAGGTGCTGTTCCAGCCCCACCTTGGCAACTATGTGCGCGGCATTCTGGCCACCATCTATGTGCAGCTGGCGGACGGCGTCACCCCCACTCAGGTGGATCAGGCCTTCCTCAAGGCTTATGAAGGCAAGCCGCTGGTGCGCCTCACCGGCCAGATGCCCTCTATTCGCGGTGTGGCAAACACCCCTTACTGCGATATCGCCTGGCAACAGCAGGGCAACATGCTGGTGGTGGTCTCCGCCATCGACAACCTGCTCAAGGGCGCCGCCTCGCAAGCCATGCAGTGCATAAATATCAAATTTGGTTTTGAACCGGCCACCGGCCTGATTTAAGGACTTAGGAAGGATCTCGAACATGGACAAACAGACGTTGGTAATCAAGCTGGGCGGCGCCCTTATCGAGAACGACGAGGCGCTGACCGCCCTGTTCGCCACCCTCAAAACCTTTCTCGATGATCAGCACCGTCCGCTGGTGCTGGTACACGGCGGTGGCTGTCTGGTGGATGACCTGCTCAAGGGGCTGGGCCTCACCTCCACCAAAAAGAACGGCCTGCGGGTGACCCCGTTCGAGCAGATCCCCTTCATTGCCGGGGCGCTGGCGGGCACTGCCAACAAGCAGATGATGGCCAAGGCGATCGCCACCGGCATTCCGGCGGTGGGGCTCTGTCTGGCAGATGGTGGCCTCTGTCAGGTGACCCAGCTCGACCCGGATCTCGGTGCAGTCGGCGAGTGCAAGCCGGGCAACCCGGCACTGGTGGCGGGCATCCTCGGGCAGGGCTTCCTGCCGGTGGTGAGCTCCATCGGCATCACCGCCGAGGGGCAACTGATGAACGTCAACGCGGATCAGGCGGCCACCGCCATTGCCGAGGCGCTCGGTGCCGATCTGGTGATGCTCTCCGATGTGAGCGGAATCCTCGATGGCAAGGGCAAGCTGGTGCCCCAGCTCGACAAGCTGACCGCACTGGATCTGATGGAGAAAGGGGTGATCCGCGATGGTATGGCGGTCAAGGTAGAAGCGGCCCTGCACGCTGCTCAGACCCTTGGCAAGCCGGTCTGTGTCGCCAGCTGGCGTTACCCAGACCAGCTGCTCAAGCTGCTGGCTGGCAGCGCGGTCGGCACCCAAGTGGCCATTTGATCTCCACCGGAACAAGGAACATCCGATGCAACATCTTCTGAAAGACAGTGATCTGAACAAAGCCCAGATCGAGGCGTTGATTGCGCTGGGCAAAGCGGTCAAGGCCGACCCGAAGAAGTACAGCCAGGTGCTGGCCGGCAAGAGCGTGGTCACCCTGTTCGAGAAACCCTCCCTGCGCACCCGGGTCACTTTCGACATCGGCATCGCCAAACTGGGCGGCCACAGCGTTTATCTGGATCAGCAAAACGGCGCGCTGGGCAAGCGGGAGTCGGTGAAGGATTTCGCCGCCAACCTGTCGCGCTGGTGTGATGCCATCGTCGCCCGGGTGTTCGATCACCAGACGCTTGTTGAGCTTGCTGAACACGGCTCTGCGCCGGTGGTGAACAGCCTGTGCAACCTCTACCACCCCTGTCAGGGGCTGGCCGACTTTATGACCATTGCCGAGCACTACGACGATCTGTCGAAGGTGAAGCTTGCTTACCTCGGTGATGGCAACAACGTCAGTCACTCTCTGCTGCTGCTGGGGGCCACCCTCGGCACCGACGTCACCCTGATCTGCCCGAAAGGCCACGGCCCGGATACCCAGATCTTCCTGCAGGCGCAGGCTCTGGCGGCCAAGTCGGGGGCGACCATCCACATCAGCGATGACGTGGCAGATATCGAAGGGTTCGACGTGGCCTACACAGATACCTGGGTCTCCATGGGCGACAACACCCCGATGGAGCAGGTCAAAGACCTCTTTATGCCTTACCAGATCAACCAGGCCCTGCTCGACCGCACCGGCATTGCACATGTGCTGCATTGCCAGCCGGCCCATCGCGAGCTGGAGATCACCTCGCAGGTGATGGATGGCCCCGCCTCCCTCATCATGGACGAGGCCGAAAACCGGATGCATATCCAGAACGCCGTGTTGCTTACCCTTCTGGGTGGCAAGTAACGCGACACTCAACCTGAATCACGACCCTTTTATTGAATCATCATCGAATCATCACGGAGAGAAGTAACATGAGCGGAATCAACAAGATCGTACTGGCTTACTCGGGTGGACTGGATACCTCGGCCATCATTCCCTGGCTGAAAGAGCACTATGACGCCGAAATCATCGCCTTCGTGGCCGATGTGGGTCAGGAGCGCGACGATCTGGAAGGGATCGAGCAGAAGGCGATCGCCTCCGGTGCCACCAAATGCATCATCAAGGATCTGCGGGAAGAGTTCGTCAAAGAGTACGTCTACCCGACCCTGAAGACCGGCGCCGTCTATGAAGGCACCTATCTGCTGGGCACCTCCATGGCCCGTCCGGTGATCGCCAAGGCGATGGTCGAAGCGGCGCTGGCGGAAGGGGCCGATGCCATCTCCCACGGCTGCACCGGCAAGGGTAACGATCAGGTACGTTTCGAAGGTGCGGTCGCTGCGCTGGCGCCCCAGCTGAAAGTGATCGCCCCGTGGCGGATCTGGGACATGCGCTCCCGGGAAGATCTGCTCTCCTATCTGGAGACCCGCAACATCCCCTGCAAGGCGACCCTGAAGAAGATCTACAGCCGCGACGCCAACGCCTGGCACATCTCCACCGAGGGTGGCGAGCTGGAGAGCACCTGGAACGAGCCCTCCGAAGCGGTCTGGCAGTGGACCGTACCGGCCGAACAGGCACCGGATCAGCCGGAGTACGTCAAGCTGACCGTGGCGCAGGGTGAAGTGGTGGCCGTTGACGACCAGCCGCTCAGCCCGCACCAGATCCTGATGACCCTGAACGAGCGTGCCGGCAAGCACGGCGTGGGCCGCATCGACATCACCGAAAACCGGATGGTGGGCATGAAGTCCCGCGGCTGCTACGAAACCCCGGGCGGTACCGTGATGGTCGCTGCGCTGCGCGCCGTGGAAGAGCTGGTACTGGATCGCCCAACCCGCGCCTGGCGGGAGAAGCTGGGTGCCGAGTTCTCCCATCTGGTCTATGACGGTCGCTGGTTCACTCCGCTGTGCAAGGCGATCCTCGCCTCTGCTAACGCCATCGCCGAAGATCTCGACGGTGAAGTGGTGCTGAAGATGTATAAGGGTCAGGTCACTGCGGTGCAGAAGAAGTCGCCGAACAGCCTCTACTCCGAAGACTTCGCCACCTTCGGTGCCGACGAAGTGTATGACCAGAGCCATGCCGAAGGCTTTATCCGTCTCTACACCCTGGCCAGCCGGATCCGCGCCATGAAGGAACAGCATCAGGCCATCGGTGGTGATCATACCCACGGTTAAGCCACTGGAGTTAATCCGCTGGTACCGAAGAGGGGGCATGGCCCCCTCTTCTACAGGCAGAGGGCATAACCCCTGACCCATCATCGGCGGTGTGACAAGAGCGGCAGCGCCCCGGCCGCTTCTGTGAGATAACAGGCTCGCAGAAAAACAGGGCACGATTTCAAGCTCGGCGGCTAGGGCGCCACCGACAACGCATTCAAGGAGAGCAGTATGGCACTTTGGGGTGGACGCTTCAGTCAGGGAGCCGATAGCCGGTTCAAGCAGTTCAACGATTCGCTGCGGTTCGATTACCGGCTGGCGGAGCAGGATATTCAGGGCTCCATGGCCTGGGCCAAAGCGCTGGTGAAAGTGGGCGTATTGACCGCCGATGAGCAGGGAAAACTGCAACAGGCGATGGAGGTGCTGCTCGCCTCGGTGCAGCAGGATCCCCAACAGATCCTGAGTTCGGACGCCGAAGATATCCACTCCTGGGTCGAGAGCCAGCTCATCGCCGCCGTCGGCGATCTTGGCAAGAAGCTGCACACCGGCCGCTCGCGCAACGATCAGGTCGCCACCGACCTGAAACTCTGGTGCAAGGCGCAGGGTGAGCTGCTGCTCGGCTCCATCACCGCCCTGCAGCAGGGACTGGTCGCCTCCGCCCGTGCCAATCAGGCCGCGGTGCTGCCCGGTTACACCCACCTGCAGCGGGCCCAACCGGTCACCTTCGCTCACTGGGCGCTGGCCTATGTGGAGATGCTGGAGCGGGACTACTCCCGGCTGCAGGATGCCCTCAAGCGCCTCGACACCAGCCCGCTCGGCTGCGGCGCGCTGGCGGGCACTGCCTACGCCATCGACCGCGAAGCGCTGGCGCTCGACATGGGCTTTGCCGGCGCCACCCGCAACAGTCTGGATTCGGTCTCAGATCGGGATCATGTGGTAGAGCTGATGCATGTGGCGTCCCTCTCCATGACACACCTGTCGCGCTTTGCCGAAGACCTTATCTTCTACAACACCGGCGAGGCGGGCTTTGTCGAGCTCTCCGATGCGGTCACTTCCGGCTCGTCCCTGATGCCACAGAAGAAGAACCCGGATGCGCTGGAGCTGATCCGCGGCAAGACCGGCCGGGTGGTCGGCGCCCAGATGGGCATGCTGATGAGCCTCAAGGCGCTGCCGCTGGCCTACAACAAGGACATGCAGGAAGACAAAGAGGGGCTGTTCGATGCCCTCGACACCTGGCACGACTGCCTCGATATGGCGGCTCTGGTGCTGATCGACCTGAAAGTGAATGGCGAGCGCACCATGGCGGCAGCGCAAGGCGGCTACGCCAACGCCACCGAGCTGGCGGACTATCTGGTGGCCAAGGGGATTCCATTCCGTGAAGCGCACCATATCGTCGGCGAAACCGTGGTCTTTGCCATCAGCGTGGGCAAACCGCTGGAGGAGCTCTCCATCGGCGAGTTCCAGCGCTTCAGCCCGGTGATCGAGTTCGACGTCTACCCCAATCTGGAACTGGAAGCGACCCTCGCCAAACGGGTTGCCAAAGGCGGCGTCGCCCGCGAGCAGGTAGAAGCGGCCCTCACTGCTGCCGAAACATGTCTGGCGCAACGCACTTAAATTCGGGCATATCTGAAAGTGAGGAGGGGGAGCGATAGCTCCCCTTATTTACGACTTCTTTAGTTCTACTGAATTAGCAGGACGTACCGATGTAAAAAAAGCCCCAATATTATGTATTGCGATTGTGTTTCCACACGCTGGACAATTGGCCGTGTATTCACACCGAACAGCGAGAAGTCCATTTGAATAGCCATTGAAATGGTTACCACACTTTTTGCAATACATAGGTGTAACTGACGGCATATTTGATTCTCCACGAATAGAAAGATATGAATTCCTCTCTTCTATGGATATGAAACGGGTGGGCTATTCCTAGGAAATAGCCATAGTCACGCTTTGCATCACATCCACACGAATACGCTACCAGATTATTTATTGACAGGCTCGTCATCTACTGAAGTCGATACTGCTCAGGCATTTCACGCACAGGCATTGAGCAGTTTACCCACCCCCTCCCCCTTGCCATTGGGCAGGGTTTGCTTGAAGGCGTAGAGCACCTGTTCGAGGTTGAGATTGCTGGCACCGAGGGAATCCTTGAGGGTATTGAGCTCGCTTTGCAGCGCATCAAAGCGAGTGCTCTGGGTGCCGCTCGCCAGCTGGTTGCGGGCGCTGTCGATGGCAGCCGGGAGGGATTGGCCACCATTCTCCTGCCCCAGAGTCTGCATCAGCTCCCCCATAAAGTGGTTGATGGCCGAGCGGTTCTGTTCGCTATCGGCATCCTTGATACCGAGTCGCTGGAACAAGCTCTGGACAGTCGGGGCAAGGCGCTCTTCCTGCACGGTTTGCTGCACAGGCTTAGGTTTGGCACTGCTGCCAAGCAACTGACTGCCCAGCTTGAGGGCGATAGAGGCAAGGGGAAGCAGGTTGCTGATCATGCTCTTTCTCCTCGACAACGACCCTGAATGGTGTTGCCAAGAGATGTGCATAAGCGGGGCCAGCACGGCGATAAAACGCACCGCACCGGCTAATCCCTTGAATGGCTGATCTATTTATTCAACCAGCACGCAGGAGATGGCCGAGCGCAAAGGGGTGTCAGGCGGCCAGTAGCTGCCGCCACAAGCGGTAGTGGCAATGTGGTGGCAAAGCGTTTTGCCGCCCACCCGAGCCGCGCCCCCTTCCTTTCACACCCTGATCGCCAACTCTTTGAGCCACTTGCGCTGCTGATGGCACCAACAGAGTAAAACCTGACAAAAGCACCGCAGCGATCAGGCACCGAATAACGACCTGCGGGCTTACTAATCGAGCGGTGATCCGCCCACAAGGCATGACCAATAGAAATGAAAAGAGGCTCCGAAGAGCCTCTTTTTATGTCCGTATCTGAACCCGACTCAGCCCAGCAGTAGATAGAGCTGGTGAGCGGCCACACCAGCGCACAGGCCGCCGATGGTGTGGGCAACGATGGCGCGGGAGGTGAGGTGGCGATAGCCGAGGGCATCGAGCATGGCGGTGTGGGTGCTCAGGAAGCCACTCCAGCACATCCCCATGGCGGTAAACACCGCGACCTCGTTACCAGTGATCCACCCCTTGGCGATAAAGGGGGGCACCAGTGACATGGCGGCACCGACCGCACCGAGGGAGGTGGCTGGGAAGGCGACCAGCTCCGGCTGCTGGAAGCCGAACAGCAGGTCAAACAGCCAGCTCACCTTGGCGGCCAGCACCGGCAGCAGGGCTACCCCCTGAAACGCTTCGCCGGTGTACCCCTTGTCGCCCGGGCCGAAGGTGAGCAGCATCACGAAGGTACTAATGATCAGCACCCCGGGGATCACCGCCATTCCCAGCTCCACACCAGATTTGCCGCCATCGAGCAGAGAGTTGAGGATCCGCAGCCAGCCGGGAGCCGCCTCTTTGGTTACCCCGACCTTGCGGCCGTCGGACGATACCGCGTCATCGTTCAGCACTTCCCCCACCAAGGGGCGGATCATCCGTTGCATCAGTCGGGTAGAGACCACCGAGCCCACCAGAGCACCGAGCAGCCCGATCAGCGCCGCGCTGGCGGTGGATTCACCGCTCGGCAGCTGCAAGGTGGCCATAAAGGTGACCACGATCAGCCCCATGCCGAAGGCGGTGCCGAAGTTGGTCAGCGACACCAGTTGCCACGGAGTGAAGCCTTTGCGAAAGCGGCTGTCCTTGGCGAGGCTGATCACCGCCGGGTTGTCTGAGAAGAAGGTCATCAGCGCCGCCAGCGCGGTGCGACCGGGCAGACGAAACACCGGCTTCATCAGCGGGGCCAGCAGCACTTCCAGCAGGCGGATCACTCCGAACTCGCTCAATAGCTGGCTCAGGGCACCAGAGAGCACCGTGATCCCCATGATAAAGAGCACGGTATTGAGCAGTAGCTGGTGGGCGGTATTGAACAGGGTGTTGACCATGGCAGAGAGGCCCATCTGGCTGCCGAGGTAACCGAACAGGCTGCCGAGAATAAGCAGCACCAGCACGGGTTCCATCCAGTTCCGAATGACGGCAAGTCGCCCCTTTGACTCTATAACTACATGATTTTCCATATCTATCCTGCGGTTCATCTGTGCGTGTGTGGTTGTTTTTATGGTTAAAAAATGGCTGCGCCAAATAGAAAAAAGCCCTTGTCTTGCGACAAGGGCTTTTTGAATTGGCTCCTCCTACTGGACTTGAACCAGTGACATACGGATTAACAGTCCGCCGTTCTACCGACTGAACTAAGGAGGAATTGTAATTGGTGCCCAGAGACGGAATCGAACCGCCGACACGGGGATTTTCAATCCCCTGCTCTACCGACTGAGCTATCTGGGCAAATGGTGCCGGCTACCGGAATCGAACTGGTGACCTACTGATTACAAGTCAGTTGCTCTACCTACTGAGCTAAGCCGGCACACTTTAAACCATTGTGCATGAACAAATTTTTTATTTCATGGCACCAAAATTGGTGCCCAGAGACGGAATCGAACCGCCGACACGGGGATTTTCAATCCCCTGCTCTACCGACTGAGCTATCTGGGCGTGGGCGCTATTAAACGGATTTTAAGGCGGATGGTCAACGGGAAATTTCACTTTTTGTCTCGTTCGTCTCTTTTTTGCGCAACATCGTCCATTTCTGCCACTTCTTCGGCACAGGCCGCGCCTTTTCGCCCCCAGACTCTGGGTTCCTCCCCCTTGAGCAGGCGGGAGATGTTCTCGTGATGGCGGATCAGGATGAGGCAGGAGAGCAGCGAGACTGGCAGGGTGTATTCGGGTTTGAGCAGATAGGTAAAGAGTGGCGTCAGCAGCACGGTAATGATGGAGGCCAGCGAGGAGTAGCCGCTCACCAGCAGCACCAGCAGCCAGGTGCCAATCACGGCGCCCCCCATGGTAAAGCCGATGGGCATCATGGTCCCCAGTGCCGTGGCGACTCCTTTGCCACCACGAAAATGAAAGAAGATGGGGTACATATGGCCGAGGCAGGCGGCGACCCCGATAAAGCCGAGGTAGACGGGTTTGATCTGCAGATACCAGGCGAGATAGACGGGCACAGTGCCCTTGAGCACATCGAGCAACAGCACCACCAGCGCCGCCATCCGGCCACCGAGGCGCAGCACATTGGTTGCCCCCGGATTGTGGGAGCCATGATCCCGCGGGTCGGGCAGACCTGTGCAGCGGGAGACCAGCACAGCACTGGATAGTGAACCACCCAGGTAGGCCAGAATAATCATCAAAATCGTCAGGGCCGTCATCTTGGTCGTTTTTACCACGATATGAATGGGGTATGATGCGGGCCACATACGCTGGCATGGGCCCATGCCCACCCAGAGCGCCTCGGCAAGCCTGTTGCCCGGCCAGCATCCCTGCGCTGTCATCACAGCCCATCAAGAGTAAAGAAGAAGTACAGTCATGGACAAGGTGTTTATTCGCGGACTCGAAGTTTTGACCACCATAGGTGTATATGAGTGGGAGAAGGGCATTCGCCAAAAGCTCCGTTTTGACCTCGAGATGGGGTTCGACAACCGCCCCGCGGCAGCAACCGACGACATCAATCTGGCACTGGATTATGCCGACCTCTCCAACAAGATTTGCGAGCATGTCACCGGCAAAGTCGTTGAGCTGGTCGAGACCATGGCCGAGCAGGTTGCCATGCTGGTGCTCGCCGACGAGCGGGTACAGTGGGTCAAGGTGACCCTCACCAAGCCGGGCGCCGTGCCCAATGCCGCCGGGGTCGGCGTCGAAATCCTGCGCCATCGCACACCAACTGCGAGCAGCAACTGATGACCACCATCTATATCAGCCTCGGCTCCAACATCGAGCGAGAGCGCCATATTCGCGCCGGGCTCGATGCCCTGCACGCCGAGTTTGGCGAGCTGCGGGTCTCCCGGGTATTCGAGAGCGAGGCGGTCGGCTTCAACGGCCGCCCCTTCTACAACCTGGTGGCGGCTGCCGAGACCGATCTGCCGCTGACCACCGTCTGCCAGCGACTGCGGGCCATGGAGTTCGCCCACGGCCGCGAGCCGGATGCCAAGAAGTTCGCCCCGCGCACCCTGGATCTCGATCTGCTGCTCTATGGCGATCTGGTCTGCGACACCCCGCTGGTGCTGCCGCGCGGTGAAGTGCTCACCAACGCCTTCGTGCTATGGCCGCTGGCCGAGCTGGCACCCAAACTGCGCCACCCGGTCGATGGCCGCACCATGGGCGAGCTGTGGCAGGCCTATGACAAGACCTCCCAGCAGCTGTGTCCCATTCCCTTTCACTGGGAAGCGTGCGAATTGCAGCATCACTGATCAACAAGGGCGCCTCACGGCGCCCTTGTTGTTTTCACGGACAGAGTTGCTTATCACGGATAAGAAAGTGTCATTGGGCCTGACCCTGCGAGGCTGGCAGGATAGCGCCCACTACAGGAGAACCCCATGCCACTCGATACCATTCACCATTTCAACTGCCAGCTGCTGGCTGAACTGCCCCACCAGCGCTATGAGCATGAACCCATTCTCGACTACGCCACCGATGAAAAGGTCAAGGCCCGCCTCGGCTGGCAGGCGGAGTTCAGCAAGACCCTGTTTCTCAAGTTCAAGGATGGCCGCTTCGCCCTGCTGCTGACCCACAGGGACGGACGGCTCGACAACAAGGCGGTCAAGGCCGCACTCGGTGCCAAGCCCTCCATCTGCACCGCCGAAGAGATGCAGGCGGAGATTGGCTGCCTGCCGGGGGCGGTCTGCCCCTTCCTGCCCCGCGCCGATATTCCGCTACTGGTGGATCCGCAACTGCTCAACCACACCGCCTTCACCTGGACTCCGGGCCACCCGGAGCAGACCTTTCTGCTGGCGACCGAGCATCTGGCCGAAGTGCTGGCGCAGCTCCCCTGCGAGGTCAGCTATCTACCCGCCCCGACGACGTAGCCCCATCGCGCGCCAGTTGGGCGAAGATCAGCGCCGCCAGCATGGAGAGCAGCCCGACACAGAGGTAGGTAAGGTGGAACCCGGCCAGCCACTGACCCTCGGCCACTGAGGTGCCCGCCGAGAAGAGCCCGAGCAGGCTGGCGGCAATCGCCACCCCCAAACTCATGGAGAGCTGCATCACTACCGAGAGCAGACCGTTGCCACTGCTGGCCAGGGTCGGGCTGAGATCTTGCAGCGTGAGCGTGTTCATGGCGGAGAACTGCAGCGAGTTGATGGCGCCGAAGATCGCCAGCCAGCCCAGCAAGACCCAGTAGGGGAGCTGGTTGTCGATGAAATAGAAGCTGGCGATCATCGCCCCCAGCAACAGGGTGTTGCCGATCAGGATGCGGCGATAGCCCACCTTCGAAATAAGCTTGTTCACCAGCGTCTTGGTCAGCATGGCGCCAATCACGGTGGGGATCATGGTCATCCCCGCCTTGCTTGGCGAGAAACCGAGCCCCAACTGCAGAAACAGCGGGGTGAGGAAGGGCATGGCGCCGCTGCCGAGGCGGGCAAACAGGTTGCCCCAGATGCCGATGGCAAAGGTGGTGGTCTTGAACAGGTTCAGGCTAAAGAGCGGCTGCTGTGCATTGGCGGCATAGAGCCAGTAGCTCGCCATCGCAGCCAAGCCGAAGATCAGTGCAAACAGCGCCCAACCGGTGGAGATGCTGTGCTCCCCCAGCCCCTGCAAGCCGACCGACACCAGCACCATGCCGACGCTGAACATCACAAAGCCCTGCCAGTCGAACCGGGCGGTCTGCTGCCGCAGCTCCGGCATAAAGTGCCAACTGGCGATAAAGCCGAGCAGCCCCACCGGCAGGTTGATGAGAAATACCCAGTGCCAGCTCGCCACTTCCACCAGCCAGCCACCGAGTGCCGGCCCCATCAGCGGGCCGAGCAGCCCCGGGATGGTGACAAACGACATCACCCGCAGCAGCTCGTGCTTGTCATAGACCCGCAGCACCGCCAACCGTCCCACCGGCATCAGCAGCGCACCGCCAATCCCCTGAAGCACACGGGCGGCCACCAGCATGGAGAGCGAATTGGAGGCGGCGCAGGCGAGCGAGCCGAGGGTAAAGAGCGAGATGGCGGCCAGATAGATGCGGCGGGTACCGAATCTGTCTGCCAGCCAGCCGGAGGCCGGGATCAGCAGCGCCACAGTCAGCATGTAGGCGATGATCACCGACTGCATCTGCAGCGGGCTCTCCCCCAAGGTCTCGGCCATGCTGGGCAGGGCGGTGTTGAGAATGGTGCCATCCAGCGCCTGCATAAAGAAACCGACCGCCGCCAGCAGGGGCAGCCACTTGCGCTGGGCATCTGTCACTGTGTGGCTCATTGCCACCTCCATTATTTTTGCGGGGGAGCGGCGGCGGTCAGGAAGAGATCGACACAACTCAGGGTCCAGGCATCCTGCTCGGCAGCGCTCTGGGTCAACGGCAGACCCAGCTCACGGAGCATGCGCTCCTTGCCCTGCCACATCAGCAACAGCTGCAAAGCGGCCTGTTCGCTGTCTTGATGGCACAGCAGGCCTTGCTGCTTCTGCTGCTCCAGCCAGTTGGACAGCATCTCGGTCACGTAGAGCGGGCCCGCCTCGAAAAAAAGGGTGGCCAGCTGGGCATCGTTGCAGCTGATGCAGGTGCGAAAGATATTGATGGCATCATCGCTCAGGATCAACTTGCGAAAGCTGCGACCAAAGGCAATCAGACTCTCCCGCACATTGTTGCCACGCAACAATACCTCCGGCATAAGCTCACTGCTGACGCACTTGCTGCCCACCGCTTCGGCAAACAGCGACTCCTTGTTGGCAAAATGGCTGTAGACCGTCTGCTTGGAGACGCCCGCTTCACTGGCCACCATGTCCATGCTGACCAGATGCAGACCGTGCTGACAGAAGAGCCGCCCGGCAGCATCGAGGATCGCAGCCCGCTTCTGCTGACTACGGGGTGAAATGTTCATTTTTCCTCCACAATCAAACTGGACAGTCTAGTTTCGAAAAACTAGACTCACCGGTGTGATTTGATGTTATGTCAACCAGAGGATGATGTCATGACACTTTGCTTAATCCTGCTGGCGCTGTTACTGAGTGGCTGCAGCCCGGTCACAGAGTCAGAAGAAACACCTGCCCTGACCCGGGTGATCGCCCAGCCGCTGCAAGCCAGCGATCACTACCCGGTGCTACACCGCTTCAATGGCAGGGTGATCGCCCCCGAGCACAGCCAGATAGGCTTCGAGCTGGCAGGGCGGATCGCCACCCTGCACAAGGGACGGGGAGAGCCGGTCGCGGCTGGCGAACTGCTCGCCACACTGGATACCCGGCTGCTGGCAGTGGAAGCCAAAGAGCTGGCCGCCCGGGCCGCCCAGAACGAGGCCGAGCTGACCCTTGCCCGACAGACGCTCGAACGACTCACCGCCCTGCGCCAGCAGCAGTTCAGCTCCCGTCAGGCGCTGGATGAACAGCAGAGCAAAGTCCGCATGCTGGAGGCAAGCGCCAACCAGCTGGCCGCCGCCCTCGAAGCCAACCGGGTCAAACAGGAGAAATCACAGCTGCGCGCCCCCTTCAACGGGATTGTGGTCAGCCGTGAACAGGCATTGGGGGCCGTGGTGGCCGCAGGCCAGCCTCTCTTCTCCCTGACCCGCAGCGGCCAGTGGGAGGCCGATATCGGCGTGCCGGTGAAACAGGCCGAGTCCCTGATCGTCGGCCAACGCTATCCCCTGCAAAGCGGGGCGCAATCACTGGAGGGACGCCTGCTTAATCTGGGGGTACAAGTGGACGGGCAGACCCACACCCGCACCGCCCGCTTCCAGCTGACCCGGGGCGGCGAACAACTGGCAGAGGGGCAACTGATCACCCTGTTGCATCAGACCCGCGAGCCCACCCGCGCCTACGAGGTGCCGCTCACCGCGCTGACCCAGGGATTGCGCGGCAGCTGGACCCTCTATCTGCTCAACGACGAAACGCCACCCCGGGTGGTCAGTCGGGACGTCACCCTGCTGCAACAAGATGGCGAGCGGGCCTGGATAAGTGGTGCCCTGAACGGACAGGAACAGCTGGTGACCGATGGCCTGCATAAACTGGTGCCGGGCCAGCAGGTCACCCTGACAACCAGCGTGGATCATCAGGCAGGCCATCCGGAGCCACAGTCATGATCCGCCCGTTTATCGAGAATGGCCGCCTGCTGCTGTTGACGGTCGCGCTGCTGCTGACGGCCGCCCTTGCGGCATTGCAGACCCTGCCCAGAACCGAAGATCCCCAGCTCACCAGCCGCTTTGCCAGCGTGGTTACCCACTTCCCCGGGGCCAGCGCCGAGCGGGTGGAAGCGCTGGTAAGCGAGCCCATCGAGAACCGGTTGCGGGCCCAGAGCGAGATCAAGCTGATCGAGTCGAGCTCTCGCCCCGGTCTCTCCATCATCAATCTGGAGCTCAAGGATCAGGTCAGCGATGTCGAGCCTGTCTGGTCCAGAGTCCGTGACCGGCTGGCAGATCTTGCCTCCGGGCTGCCAGCCGGCGCCAGTGCCCCCAAGCTGGATGACGAGAAGGGCTATCCCTTCACCCGGCTGGTCAATGTGGTCTGGCGCGGGCCGGGCCAGCCGCAGCTGGATCGCCTCGCCCGCTACAGCGCCGAGCTGGAACGCCGGGCTCGCCAGCTGCCGGGTACCGAATACGTCGAGCGGGTCGGGGCACCACAGGAGGAGATCGAGGTACGGTTCGATCCCCTCGCCCTCAGTGCCAGCGGCATGAGTGGCGAACAGCTTGCCCAGGCGCTGAGCGGTGCTGATGCCAAAGTAGCCGCCGGGGAGTTGCAGGGCAGCCACAATCGCTTTCAGGTAGAGATCCGCGGCGCCCTCGATACCCTGGAGCGGATCCGCCAGATCCCGCTGCGCACCGGCGAGCAAGGCCAGACCCTGCGCCTTGGCGATCTGGCCGAGGTACGGCGTACCCTGCACCAGCCGGAGAGCCAGCTGGCCTTTGCCAATGGTGAGCGGGCGGTGGTGGTCGGCCTGCGCATGGCACAGGATCACCGCATCGACCTCTGGTCGGCACGGGTCGATACCATGCTGGCCAAGCTGCAACAGGACTTGCCGGATAATATCGGCCTCGTCACCAGCTTCGATCAGCAGCGTTATACCGATCAGCGGCTCGACACCCTGCTCATCAACATTGTGCAGGGCTTCCTCATCATAGTGGCCGTGCTGCTGGTGACCTTGGGGGTCAAGGCCGCCATTATCGTGGCCCTGTCGCTGCCGCTTACCGTGGCGTTCTCTTTCGCCTGCATGAACCTGATCAATCTGCCCATTCACCAGATGTCGGTCACCGGTCTGGTGGTGGCGCTCGGGATCATGGTGGATAACGCCATCGTCATGGCGGATCGGGTGCAGTATCAGCGCCGTCACGGCATGGCCATGAGTGCCGCCGCACTGGAAGCCATCGGCCACCTCTGGCTGCCACTGCTGGGCTCCACCCTCACCACCATGCTCGCCTTTATGCCGATCATTCTGATGCCGGGCCCGGCGGGCGAGTTTGTCGGCGGCATCGCCTGGGCGGTGATCTGTTCGCTGCTGGGATCCTACCTCATCGCCCACACCCTGGTGGCTGGCCTCGCAGCCCGCTGGATTGACAGTGATCAGGGGGGACGCTGGTATCAGGATGGCTTGCACCTGCCCCGGGTGAGCGCCCGTTTCCAGCAGAGCATCGCCATGGCGCTGGCTCACCCCTGGCGTACCCTGCTGCTGGTCAGTCTGCTGCCCCTGCTCGGTTTCTGGGTGGCGGGCCGCCTCACCGAACAGTTCTTTCCCCCTGCCGACCGGGACATGATCCACATCGAGGCCAGCCTCTCCCCACAGGCGAGCCTGGCGCGCACCCGCGAGCTGGCACTGGGGATCTACGCCGAGCTGGCCAGTCTCCCCGAACTGGTTCGTCAGGACTGGGTGGTGGGCGACAACGCCCCCAGCTTCTACTACAACCTGGTCCCCAGAAAACAGGGGCGGGCCGATTACGCCCAGGGGATGATCACCCTGCAGGATGCCGATGCCGCCGAGCGGCTCATTTCACAACTGCAGCAGCGGCTCGATGCAAAATTTCCCGAAGCGCAGATCCTGGTGCGCAAGCTGGAACAGGGGCCGCCCTTCAATGCCCCGGTCGAGCTGCGGCTGTTTGGCCCCGACCTTGAACAACTACACCGTCTGGGAGAGGAGCTGCGCAGTCTGCTCGCCAATACCCCGGCCGTGGTGCAGACCCGCGCCACCTTGCAGGCAGGGGCACCCAAACTCTGGTTGCAGGTCGATGAGGAGGCCGCCCGACTGGCAGGCATGAGCCTGACAGATGTTGCCTCCCGGCTGGCGGGTGCACTGGATGGCAGGTTGGGCGGCACTGTGCTGGAAGGCACCGAGTCAATCCCGGTTCGGGTGCGACTGGCCGAGCCCTTGCGTCAGGATCCGGATGCGCTGCTCAATGTGCCGCTGTCGCTCACCGGCACCGGCCAGCAAGGGGCAGCCAATCTCACCTTGCGGGCGCTGGCCACTCCCGAGCTGCTGCCAAGCTGGGGGGAGATCAGCCGTCGGGATGGTGAGCGGGTCAATGTGCTGGAGGCCTATCTGGCGGTCGGCGTACTGCCGCAAACCGTGCTGGAGCAGGTAAAAGAGAGGCTGGCCGCCAAGGCGCTGGCATTGCCGCCGGGCTATCGACTGGAGTTTGGCGGGGAAGCCGCCAAGCGGGATGAATCGGTGGGCAATCTGATGGCCCATGTCAGCCTGGTCGCCGTGCTGCTGGTGACCGTGCTGGTGCTCAGCTTCAACTCGTTCCGGCTGGCAGGCATCGTCACCCTGGTGGCGATCCAGTCGGCGGGGCTCGGCCTGCTGTGGGTCTGGCTGCTGGGCTACCCCTTCGGGTTTACGGTGATCATCGCCCTGCTGGGACTGATGGGGCTGGCCATCAACGCCGCCATCGTCATTCTGGCCGAGCTGAAGGCAGACCCGCTGGCACAACAGGGCAATCTGCCGCAGATCCGTGACCTGGTGGCCGGTTGCAGCCGCCACATCGTCTCAACCACCATCACCACGGTGGGCGGCTTCATCCCGCTATTGCTGGGGGGCGGCGGCTTCTGGCCCCCCTTTGCCATCCCCATCGCCGGTGGCACAGCGCTGGCGACCCTGCTCTCGTTCTACTTTGTGCCGGTGGCGTTTGTGTTGTTCAACCGCCGCCGTCCTGACCCGGTGCAGGAGAGCTGCAACGCGCAAGATCAGTTGTCGGGCTGACCCAGCATGGCTTTGAGCCGCTCTTCCAGAGTTGGCTCGGGGGCCTTGAGGGTCGCCATAAAGAGCTGTTCGATACCGGCCTTGTCCTGACTTTTCACGATAAACACCAGTCGGGACTGGGCCTTGCCCTCTGGCCAGTCGCCCAGCGCCTGCAGCGGATAGAGCTGGCCGTGGACGCCGTGGATCACCACCGGCTGGCTCTCCCCTTCCAGCTGCAAAATCCCCTTGAGGCGCAGCAGGGCATCGCCATACTGCGCCTGCACCGCATCGATAGCGGCCAGCAGACGAGAGGGCTTGAGCGGCTCGCCGATACGCAGGGAGAAACTCTCGATGTTGCCGTGCTCGAAGTGGGTGGGCGCAGCTGTGCCCACCTTGGCGGCGAACGGTTGCATCTTCGGCTGCATCGGTGACGCCAGCCCCTGCTTGGGGGATTCGGTGCGCAACCAGGCCAGCAGCTGGCGCACATCGCGCCCCGCCGCTTCGTTGTAGGCGCCGAGCTTTTCCAGCACCGCTGGCGACAGTTCGCCATTGGTCACCTGCTGGATCGGGGCCGCAGGATTGAGTGCCGCCAGCTGGGCTTCGACCCGCGCCAGCTGTTCGCCATCTACCAGATCCCCCTTGCTCACCACCAGCAGATCCGCCAGCGCTACCTGTTTCACCGCTTCATACTGGGCCGCCAACTGCTGCTCGATATGACCAGCATCCACCACGGTGACAGTGCCATCGAAGCGGTAGCGCTGGGCGATAAAGCCCTCTTCGCGCAGGGTAAATAGCACGGGAGCTGGATCGGCCAGACCAGTGGTCTCGATAATCAGTCGCTTGAACGGTTTGATTTTGCGCTGGATGGCCTTCATAAAGAGCCCCTGCAGCGCCTCCACCAAGGAGCCCTGCACCGAGCAGCAGATGCAGCCGGAGTCGAGCAGCATCACCTGCTCATCCACCTGTTGCACCAGATGGTGATCCAGCCCCACCGAGCCGAACTCGTTGATCAGCACGGCGCACTCGCCAAGCTCCGGCTGCTTGACCCAGTGGTTGAGCAAGGTGGTCTTGCCGCTGCCGAGAAAGCCGGTCAGCAGGGTCACTGGGATACGGGTATCTTGCATATCGGTCATGTCAGATCCTTACCGGTTGGCAAACAGGTCGCTGAGCCAGCGGTTTTCAAAGCGGCCGTGGGGGTCGAGCTCGGCTTTCAACGCCACGAAGTCGCTCCAGCGCGGCAGCAGGGCCGGGAAATCGTAGAGATCCATCGCCAGATGCTTGCCGAAGTGGGGGATGCCGCCAAGGGGCACCAGCAGTTGCTGCAGCTCGCGCATCTGCTCCATGGAGCCGTTGACGAAGGTGCCGTCCGCCGCCAGATAGACCAGAAAACCGATCCAGCAGACCGGCTGGCCATAAGCGGCGCTGAGCCAGGCCTCAGAGGGGCCGGTACAGCGCAGGATAAAGGGGTAGTGCAGCACGCCCGGGTTGGCCTGCTGCCAGGCCTGCAGGGTCTCCAGTGCCTCGTTCATGCGATGAAGCGGCACCGCCACCTCACAGTTGATCTGAGGTGCCGGGATCCCCTTGCAGAGGATCTGGTAGACGTTGCCCACCAGATCGGAGGCATCCTTGAAGCGGCGCACCGTCTCGAAGTGCTCCCCCGCCAAGGCCTCATCCTTGGTGTCTTTCGCCATCTTCTGCAAAGTGGCATCAATGGTGGCATTCATGCGGGCGTCGATATCGCCATCCAGCAGCAGCGGCTCGCTACCACCGGCGCGATAACGGGCCACCTCCTCATCGGAGGCAGGGTCCACCAGCCAGATGTGACTCTCGCCGGTCCAGGCAAACCACCAGCTCTTCACAAAGCCATGCTCGCGGTTGAGCCGTTCGTTGTGCTCCAGCAGGAAGGGGTAATCGGTGGTGAACTTGGTGCAGCGCATAATGCGGTTGGACACGGTGCGCAGGGTGACGTCGAGCAGGATGCCGAGCATCCCCATTCCCATCACGAAGGCACCGAAGCGCGGGTCGGTGCGATCCACCAGGATGATGTCGCCACTGGCCAGCATCACCGTCATCGCCTCCACCGCATCGCACAGGGCAGACTGGTGCAGCCCCTGACCGTGGGTGCCGGTGCTGAGGGCGCCGCCCAGGGTCTGGATGCCGATAACGCCGGGGGATGCGGGCAGCATCCGCTCCATGGCGATCAGCTCGGCATAAACGGTATCGAGCGGCGTCCCCGCCTGATAGGTCACGGTATCGGCAGTTTTCGCCAGCTGGCCGCGCAGGTGGTGCAAGTCCACCAGCAGCGCCTGACTGCCCTCGGCATAGACGCTGTGGATGGGTTCGAAGGAGAGGCCGGAGCCGATAAGGCGCAGCTTGCGCTCGGGGTGTTCCCGCAGCAGCGCTTGCAACTCGTCGCGGCTTTTCGGGCGCCACACCTGATCCAGCGCCCCAAGGGGATTGGTTCTCGACCAGTTGAACAGCACCTCCCGATTACCGATCGCCTTGATGCTGTGAAATGCCTGGAACTGAACCGTCATACCGCGCCTCATCTTTTACTGACGTCAAAATGAGCGCCGATTCTACCGAAAAGCGAGCCACAAGGCATGGAAAACAAGCCCCTGCACTTGAGGGGGGATAGGGAGAGAGCACTTCCCTACCCTGCCAGACAGGAGCGTGTCCGCCCGTCTGTCACCGATAGATCAGGTGGCGTTCGGGATGCCTCGTACCCCATCTGGCTGCCGGGTCTGCGCCTCTTCCGGCAGCAGCTCCTCGCAGAACTGGCGCAGCGGCATGGGGCGGGCAAACAGGTATCCCTGTAGATAGTCGACCCCTTTAGCCCTGAGGTAGTCAGCCTGACGCTCGCTCTCCACCCCTTCCGCCACCAGCGCCAGACCGAGCCGGGTCGCCAGATCGATCACGTTATCCACGATATGTTCCGAGAGCGACTCGGTACCGATGCGGGCAATAAAGGATTTGTCGATCTTGAGGTAATCCACATGGAACTGCTGCAGGTAAGCCAGGCTGGAGTGGCCGGTACCAAAGTCGTCGATGGCGAGTTTGACCCCCATCTCGTCCAGCTGGCGGAACAGGGAGAGGGTCTGGGGATCTGACATCAACAGCTCCCGCTCGGTCAGCTCCAGCACCAGTACCACCTTGCCGGGAACAAAGTGACCGAGGAAGGCGCGGCACTCGGCCAGCAGGGCAAAATCGTGGCAATGGGCGGCGCTGATGTTGAAGCTGATATGAAACCCATCGGGCAACTGCTCCTGAGAGCGGTTCAACCGTGTCGCCACCTGCTTCATGATATGGGTGGTCATGGGGACGATCAGTCCCGACTCCTCCGCTTGCGGGATAAAGAGATCGGGCCGGATCACCCCTTCATTGACATGCTCCCAGCGCATCAGCACCTCGGCGCCCATCATCTTGCCGTCGTGGCTGGCAATCAGCGGCTGCAAGTAGGGAACAAACTCCCTGGCTCGCAGGGCCCGTCGCAATTCATCTGTTGGCGAGCCGGGACGCCCCAGCACCCACCACACCAGCCAGGCCAGTAAAAGCGAGGAAAACGCCAGCCACGACAGCGCCACATGCCGCGCGGCCCACAGCGACTTCCAGTAGACCGGCATGGCATAACCGGCATGGATGGTGAAAGGATAATGGGATGAGGTGAGGGCCTGACTGATCCCGCGATGGAGAGTGGGCGCCTCGCTCAGATAGCGGCCAGACTCATTGAGCCAGGCCGATCCCACCTGCAGATAGAGCGCACTGGATTTTCCGCTCATGGAGAGCATGAAGCTGAGCTGGGTACTGTCGATGGCACTCAAGGCGGCATCCTTACCCTGCTCGGTGCGCACCACCAGCAGCGGGTGATTTTGCCGCACCCGGTTGCCACTCATCAGCAGCAGCTTGCGGCCGGTGTAGATGGAGCCATCATCGGCATCATTGGCCTCACCAAACAGCGAGGTGCAATTGATGATGCCGTTTCGTACCAGATTGACCGAACGCAGGAAGGGCTCGATGGCGACCTTCTTGCGCAGCACCAGCAGATTGTCGCGACAGGGAGCATTCACCAGAGGCAGCACGGAGCGATTGGCCTGCTCCGCATGATCCAGCATCGACTCCATCAGGGTTCTGGCCTTGTGGGCCGAGGCGCTGGATTCCGCTTTCAGCTCCTGCACATAATTGCTGTGGATGAGCCAAGCTCCCACCAGCAGCGGCAGGGTAAAGACCAGCAAGGCACCGCCGAAGCGTAACCCGGTTCGGGAGAGATCGATCCTGAACAGAAACATAAAGAACCACGCCGCAATTCGTCAGGCCTGCCAACGCAAGCACCCAGTGAACAGATATCCACTTTCCCTCGATAACGATGCCTCATCATTACCGCACATAACCGAACAACATAACCCAAAGCGTTTATAAAACGAACCACCAAACAGGTGGTTGGATCTCTCTAGCAAGGATCGTGCAAACAATCTTCAAAAAAGACGGTGAATAACACACAAATAAATAATGCCGCGTAAATACGCGGCATTATTGGCTTCTTATCGCGCAAATCGCGCAAGAACTCCGTTAAACGGCTTGCTGCAGGATCACCGCATCGGCCTTCTTGGTGTAGGAGGCAATCTCGTTGAAGTTGAGGTAGCGGTAAGTATCTGCCGCAGTGGCATCGAGCGCCTTGGCGTACTGCAGGTACTCCGCCACAGTCGGGATCTTGCCGAGGATGGCGGCAACGGCGGCCAGCTCTGCTGAGGCCAGATAAACGTTGGCACCTTTACCCAGACGGTTCGGGAAGTTACGGGTGGAAGTAGAGACCACGGAGGCCCCTTCCGCTACCCGCGCCTGGTTGCCCATGCAGAGGGAGCAGCCCGGGATCTCGATGCGGGCACCGACGCGACCAAAGATGCCGTAGTAGCCCTCTTCGGTCAGCTGATCCTTGTCCATCTTGGTGGGCGGTGCGATCCACATGCGGGTCGGCAGCTCGCCCTGATACTTCTCGAGCAGTTTGCCGGCGGCGCGGAAGTGACCGATGTTGGTCATGCAGGAACCGATGAACACCTCGTCGATCTTGTCACCAGCCACGTCGCTCAGCAGACGGGCATCGTCCGGATCGTTCGGCGCACACAGGATCGGCTCCTTGATGGTGGCCAGATCGATCTCGATGATTTCGGCGTACTCGGCATCCTTGTCCGCTTCCATCAGGGTCGGGTTGGCCAGCCACTCTTCCATCCCCTTGATGCGACGGGTGATGGTGCGCGGGTCACCGTAACCTTCGGAGAGCATCCATTTCAGCATCACGATGTTGGACTTCAGATACTCGATGATCGGCTCTTTATCCAGCTTGATGGTGCAACCGGCGGCAGAGCGCTCGGCGCTGGCGTCAGCCAGTTCGAACGCCTGCTCTACCTTCAGGGTCGGCAGACCTTCGATCTCGAGGATGCGGCCGGAGAAGATGTTCTTCTTGCCCGCTTTCTCGACGGTCAGCAGCCCTTTCTGGATGGCGGCGTAGGGAATGGCATGAACCAGATCACGCAGGGTGATGCCCGGTTGCAGCTCGCCCTTGAAGCGCACCAGCACGGACTCCGGCATATCAAGCGGCATCACGCCGGTGGCGGCGGCGAAGGCCACCAGACCAGAGCCCGCCGGGAAGGAAATACCGATGGGGAAACGGGTGTGGGAGTCACCACCGGTACCCACGGTATCCGGCAGCAGCATGCGGTTCAGCCAGGAGTGGATGACGCCGTCACCCGGACGCAAGCTCACACCGCCGCGGTTCATGATGAAGTCCGGCAGGGTGTGGTGGGTCTGTACGTCGATGGGCTTCGGATAGGCGGCAGTGTGGCAGAAGGACTGCATGGTCAGATCGGCGGAGAAGCCGAGACAGGCCAGATCTTTGAGCTCGTCGCGGGTCATCGGGCCCGTGGTGTCCTGAGAGCCGACCGTGGTCATCTTGGGTTCGCAGTAGGTACCCGGGCGAATGCCCTTCACGCCGCACGCCTTGCCCACCATCTTCTGGGCCAGGGTGAAGCCTTTGCCGGTATCGGCCACCGGCTGCGGACGGCGGAATACGGTGGAGAACGGCAGCCCCAGCGCTTCGCGGGCCTTGTCAGTGAGGCCGCGTCCGATGATCAGCGGGATACGGCCACCGGCGCGTACTTCGTCGATCAGCACGTCGGTTTTCAGTTCAAACTGCGCCAGCACCTGGTCGGTGCCATGTTTGCAGATCTTGCCGGCATAGGGGTAGATGTCGATCACATCGCCCATTTCCAGCTTGGAGACATCCACTTCGATGGGCAGTGCGCCGGCATCTTCCATGGTGTTGAAGAAGATCGGGGCAATCTTGCCACCCAGACAGACACCGCCAGCGCGCTTGTTCGGCACGAACGGAATGTCGTCGCCCATGAACCAGAGCACCGAGTTGGTGGCGGATTTACGGGAAGAACCGGTACCGACCACGTCACCCACATAGGCCAGCGGGAAGCCTTTCTCTTTCAGGGCATCGATGGTCTTGATGGGGCCGACGGTGCCATCCTTGTCCGGGGTAATGCCGGGACGGGCGTTTTTCAGCATCGCCAGGGCGTGCAGCGGAATGTCCGGGCGGGACCAGGCGTCCGGTGCCGGCGAGAGGTCGTCGGTGTTGGTTTCGCCGGTTACCTTGAACACGGTGACGGTGATCTTCTCGGCCAGCTCCGGGCGGGAGAGGAACCACTCGGCGTCAGCCCAGGATTGCATCACTTGCTTGGCGTGAGCATTGCCCGCCTTGGCCTTCTCTTCCACGTCGTGGAAGGAGTCAAACATCAGCAGGGTGTGGGAGAGCCCCTTGGCGGCAAGCGGCGCCAGAGTGGCATGATCCAGCAGGTCGATCAGCGGCTGAATGTTGTAACCACCCTGCATGGTGCCCAGCAGCTCAACAGCTTCGGCGGCAGTCAGGATGGGAGAGTGGGCTTCGCCCTTGGCGACGGCGGTGAGGAAACCGGCTTTGACATAGGCCGCTTCATCAACACCGGGGGGAATACGGGAGGACAACAGCTCTTTCAGAAAGTCTTCTTCGCCAGCGGGCGGGTTCTTGAGAAGCGTTACCAGGGCGGCGACCTGCTCTGCATCCAGAGGTTTGGCAACCACGCCCTCGGCGGCACGTTCTGCGACGTGTTTACGGTATGTTTCAAGCACGACTAATTCCTCTTTGGTCTTTTTTTGGGGTTCGCCCACGCTCGCGGCGATCGTCCTTGCGGGACACCCCGTAGGGTGCTCCCCACTATATAAGTTTTAACGACTAATTAAAATCCAAACCCTGTTTACTTATTCACCACAAAGTCGTAACCAATTAAACAGACTGGTGTTTTTTGAAAATTAATTGAACGCCCTCAACCATAGTTAACAAATTGGCATCATTTCGGCATTATTCGAACGTACTGCCCAATTGCAGATAGAAGACGTCATTGCCCCCCTCCGCCATGCCGTAGCCGAGGAACACAGGGCCGAGGAAGCTCTCCACCCCGACATAAAGCGAACCGGCGGTGAAGGAGCTCTCCAGACTGATATCCTCCCCCTTGTTCCAGACCCCGCCCTGCTCCAGAGATCCGCCCAGATAGAGCGGCATCTTGAGGGCACCGAAGTCATTGTCTGCCACCCGATAGATGTAGCGCAGGCCACCAAACAGGCTGTAGCGACCGCTCAGCTGGTAGCGCTGGAAACCGGAGAGGCGGAACAGCCCGCCCAGATCCTGAATATGCAGCGGCACCACCTCTTCACTGCCCGAGCCGCCCCCTTCGAGGATCAGGTTGAGGCTGTGCCTGTCCCATGACCAGGGCTTGATCATCGAGAGCTGATAATTCCAGCCTTCACTGCGGCCATCTGCTGACTCGAGTCCATCCACACTGACGTGGGAGTGGCCCAGTTTCATGTCCCATTTCATCCCCTGATAGGGGAAATAGCGGCTATCCAGATTGTCGTGTTCAAAGCGGACATAGGGGCCCCACGCCGTGGCATCCATCTCCAGCCCCTTGAAGTTCTTCACATCAATCGTGCCCAGTTGTCCCTCCAGCCCCATCGACAACCTGCTCCAGGGCTGGCGGTTCCAGCCCACCGCCAGATCACCGCTGAAGAAGGAGTATTCGGAGTCGAGATAGCTTATCGAAACCGTCTCGGGATCCGGATTGGGGAAAAACAGGCGGCGCAGGGTCTGGTCATAGGCCAGGCTCGCCTCACCATAGAAGGTCTGGGAGGGTTCGAGCGGGGTATAGAAGTCAGTCTTGATATGTTTGGCCGTGCCCAACGATGCCTCGGTCAGCCACTCCGCCCCCCACTCGTTGACGTTGGTGAGGGTATAGGACATGCCGACGTTGTAGTTGGAGGTGTTCTCGAAGTCATCGGTGAAACCGAACTGGAAGTTGAGGTAGCCCGGCCCCCAATTCTTCTCGCTGGCATCCACCAGCAGCACATTCTCCCCATCACGCTCCTCCACCTCGTAGGTGATGCGATCGAACGACTCAAGGGCATAGAGGCGGCGAATGCCCGCTTCCAGACTCTCATTGGTCTGTACCTTGTCCGGCCGCACTTTCAGCATGGCGCGCACCGTCTCGTCGGAGAGGCGCGACTTGTTGATGATCTCTACCTTGTCGATGAAGTAGGCGGGCTGACCGCTACGCTCGGCACGGCGGCTCAGCTTCTGGTTGCGATAGGCGTTGTACTGCGCCTTGGTGAGCGACAGCTTATCGAGTTGCAGCGACACCTTGTCAGCCGCCGTCTCACCAATCTTGATCCCCTCCGGCATGCGGGCAAAGTCGGCGATCCCCATATCGCCAAACTCGGGGGCGATCAGAATATCCTTCGGTCCCATCAGCGCCTTCTGCTTGTCGGTGCCCACCTGGGTCATGTAGGTGGTGAGCTGGTCGATCATCGCCAACCCTGACTTGAGGGACTCCCGGGTACGCAGCTTGGCACCGATATCCACCGCGATCACCACGTCGGCCCCCATCGCCTTGGCGACATCCACCGGCATGTTGTTGACGCTGCCGCCGTCCGCCAGGATGTGCCCCTCCCACTCCACCGGCTTGAGGGCACCGGGAATGGACATGGAGGCCTGCATCGCCTTGGCCAGACTGCCGTGATCGAGCACGTAAGGGGTGACCGTCTCCATGTCGGTCGCCATGGCGCGGTAGGGAATGGGGAGATCATCGAAGCTCTCCTGCACCGGCAGGTTGGAGGTGGCCCCCCGCAGCAGGCTGGCCATGGATTGGCCCTGGAAAAAACCGTCCGGCAGCTGGGTGGTGTCGCCATTCACCCCGATATCGGTGCGCAGCTGATACTGCTCGTTCTGCTGCTTTTTACGCAACGACAGCTCGTCGCGGCCAACCTTGTCCTGATACCCCTTGTTCCAGTCGATGGCCAGGGTAGTGCGCTCCACCTCCTCGGCACTGAGCCCCATGGCGTACATCCCCGCCACATAAGAGCCCATGCTGGTGCCGACTATGATGTCGACCGGAATCCGTTTCTGCTCCAGCACCTTGAGGATGCCGATATGGGCCGATCCCTTGGCGCCGCCGCCGCTGAGCACCACCGCAATTTTCGGGCGCTCCCCCTGTGCCGCCACAGCCAGCAGTGGGCAGGCCGCCAGCATCACCAAAAGCAGACGGGTCCATCCCGCACCTAAGCTGCGCATCATATTTTCCATATTATTCAGAGGGTCAGTCACCAAGGATGGCCTCTACTATAAGGGGCCCGGCAGTTAGCGCAACCGTCAATCCGCATCCCGCCTGTGCTGCATGGCGAAGGGGCACGCCGCCGCCCCTGTGAGCGCAAACGTAATCCGCAAATAAAGGGCTGCAAGCCTCATGGGTAGCGCCGCGCTGCCGCTAATATGAGCGTCGTCAATCTCAACCTTTTGAGCACCTTTATGCTGGCAACCCTCACTCTTAAACAGAAAATACTGGCCACGGTCACCCTGGCCGTGGTCGTCTCCTGCCTGCTGGTAGGCTACTTCAGCCAACGCTCGGCCCAGCAACTGATCGAAAACCGGATGTTCGAGCAGGAGCTCCCCAACCTGACCCAGCGGATCAGCAAGGAGATTGAACAGGATCTCCACGGCATCGCCCAGGCCGCCCGCCAACTGGCCACCGACCGCTTCATCCTCGACTGGGTGGATCGGGGCATGCCCAAAGAGCAGGAGCCAATCCTCATCAACCAGCTCAAGGATGTGGCCAACCAGTATGGTCTGGTGACTGCCTCCTTCGCCGATCGCCAGAGTGCCGCCTACTACAACCAGGATGGCTTTCTGCGCAACCTGACCCCCACGCAAGATGCCTGGTTCTATGACTACACCAAGAGCCAGAAGGAGATGACCCTCAGCATCTTCCGCGAGAGCAACGGCGAGGTGAAGCTGTTCGTCAACTTCCAGCAGCTCAACGGGCGCGGGCTGGCCGGCTTTGCCAAATCCCTCGACACCATGGTGACCATGGTCTCCAACTTCCGGCTGGAAGAGAGCGGCATCGTCTTTATGGTCGATGGCAGCGGCAAGGTGAAGCTGCACCCCGAGGCCAACCGCATCGAGCGTGACACGCTTGGCAACATTGCCAGCGGTGATACCGGCAGCCTGCTGGCCAAACGTCCCTTTGCCGTTATCAACGCCGAAGTCAATGGCGAGCCCATGGTACTGGCCAGTAGCTATATCCCGCTGCTCGACTGGTATCTGGTGGCCCAGGTGCCAGAAGCCGAGATCTATGCCGAGCTGGATCAGACCCGCAACGAGATCCTGATGATCTCGCTGGTGATTGCGCTGGTCATGGGGCTGATGGGGATGCTGCTGGCAGGTTCGGTCAGCCGCCCGCTCAACGAGCTGGCCCGCCTGTTCAAGGAGCTGGGCAGCGGCGATGGGGATCTCACCCAGCGCCTCAAGGTGGAAGGACGTGACGAACTGAGTCAGGTCGCCACCGGCTTCAACAACTTCGTCGCCAAGATCCACGGCTCCATCGAGCAGGTGGCGGAGAACTCCCGCCAGCTCGCGGCCACCGCCAACGAGGTGGCCAACAAGGCGCAGCTGACCCAGCACAACTGTACTGCCCAGCGCGATCGCACCGTGCAGGTGGCCACCGCTATCCACGAAATGGGGGCCACGGTGAGCGAGATCGCCGGTAACGCTTCGCTGGCAGCCGAAGTAGCCAGACAGGCCAACGATCAGGCCGATGCAGGGGCAGTAGTGGTAGCGCAGGCGCGCCACGGCATCGTCGACCTCTCCGGCGAGATTGAGCAGGTGGCAGGGGTTATCGAGTCGCTGGCGAGCCAGACCGACTCCATCGGCAGCATCCTCGAAACCATCCGCAGCATCTCGGAGCAGACCAACCTGCTGGCATTGAACGCTGCTATCGAGGCCGCTCGTGCCGGTGAACAGGGTCGCGGTTTCGCCGTGGTAGCAGATGAAGTGCGTAACCTCGCCAACCGCTCAGCCGCCTCGACCGCCGAGATCCAGGGGATGATCAACCGCTTGCAGGAGCAGAGTGCCCGCGCGGTCAGCGCCATGGCGCAGGGGCGCAACCAGAGTCTGGAGGTAGTGAGCCAGGCCGATGAGGCCAACGCAGCCCTCGGCCAGATCACCGCGCACATCACCCAGATCAACGACATGAATATCCAGGTCGCCACCGCCACCGAGGAGCAGTCCAGCGTGGTCGGCGAGATCAACCGCAACGTGGAAGATATCAACCAGCTCACCATGGAGACCGCCGATATCGCCCACCAGCTGACCGAATCGAGCCGCAGCCTGCAGCAGCTCTCCGGTCAGCTGGACAAGCTGGTTGGCAACTTCCGGCTGTAGTCTGCATCCCACTTATGAAGACTCACCAGAGGGCGCTGCGGCACCCTCTGTCATAGCCACGGCAAACGGTGACGCACGGCCATTCAACCGCCGTTATGCGGCTCTCGAAATGCCTCATAATCAGGGAAATATGAGGAGGAGTTATGGGCAAACTGATAGTGATGGTGTTGCTGGGAGGAGTGCTCAGCGCCTGCAGCAACGGGCCGGTGCGGGTACACGGCGCCGACGTGAGCGTAGACGATACCCGGATCCGGGTCAGTGACGGCAGTGGTGGCGGTTATGGCACCTTCTGCCCGCCCGGTCAGGCCAAGAAGGGGCGCTGCTAACCTCTTAGCCAAACCCCGAAAACAAAAAGCCGCTCATTCGAGCGGCTTTTTAGACAAGCGGGGAAGAAAATTACTTTTTCTTCTTGGCCTTGGCGTTCGGCAGGTCGGTGATGGAGCCTTCGAAGACTTCGGCAGCCAGACCCACGGACTCGTGCAGAGTCGGGTGAGCGTGGATGGTCAGCGCGATATCTTCGGCGTCAGCACCCATCTCGATGGCCAGACCGATTTCACCCAGCAGTTCACCGCCGTTGGTACCCACGATGGCACCACCGATGACGCGGCCGCTCTCCTTGTCGAAGATCAGCTTGGTCATACCGTCGGAGCAGTCGGACGCGATGGCGCGACCGGAAGCAGCCCACGGGAAGGTGGCGACTTCGAAGTTCAGGCCCTGTTGCTTGGCTTCCTTCTCGGTCAGACCAACCCATGCCATCTCTGGCTCGGTGTAGGCGATGGACGGGATCACTTTCGGGTCGAAGTAGTGCTTCTTGCCGGCGATAACTTCGGCGGCAACGTGACCTTCGTGAACACCTTTGTGTGCCAGCATCGGCTGACCAACGATGTCACCGATGGCGTGGATGTGCGCCACGTTGGTACGCAGCTGCTTGTCCACCTCGATGAAACCGCGCTCGGTCACGGCAACGCCTGCCTTCTCGGCATCCAGCATCTTGCCGTTCGGCACACGGCCTACGGCAACCAACACGTTGTCGTAACGAACCGGCTCGGCCGGGGCGTGCTTGCCTTCATAGGAGACGTACAGGCCGTCTTCGCGCGCTTCAACTGCGGTGACCTTGGTCTCCAGCATGATGTTGAATTTCTTGGCCACACGCTTGGTATAGATCTTGACGATGTCTTTGTCGGCAGCCGGAACCAGCTGGTCGGCAAATTCCACCACGTCGATCTCGGAACCCAGAGAGGAGTAAACGGTACCCATCTCCAGACCGATGATGCCGCCACCGATAACCAGCAGTTTGCCAGGAACGGTTTTCAGCTCCAGCGCATCGGTAGAGTCCCATACGCGCGGGTCATCGTGGGGAATGAACGGCAGCTTCACCGGACGGGAACCGGCCGCGATGATGGCGTTGTCGAAGGTCACGGTAGTCTTGCCGTCGGCACCTTCAACTTCCAGGGTGTTCGGGCCGGTAAATTTACCCAAGCCGTTAACAACCTGAACTTTACGCATCTTGGCCATGCCAGCCAGACCGCCGGTCAGCTGGTTGATAACCTTCTCTTTCCACAGACGGATCTTGTCGATGTCGGTCTGCGGGGCACCGAAGACGATGCCGTGCTCGGCCAGCGCCTTGGCTTCTTCAATCACTTTGGCAACGTGCAGCAACGCCTTGGAGGGGATGCAGCCCACGTTCAGGCAGACGCCACCCAGGGTGGAGTAACGCTCGACGATAATAGTATCCAGACCCAGATCGGCTGCACGGAAAGCAGCGGAATAACCGGCAGGGCCAGCACCCAGTACTACGACCTGGGTTTTGATTTCTTTACTCATCATGACCTCTTTGTCGTTCTTATATCCCCGGACAGCGCAGTCTTATACCGAAACGGGTGGCTGCAGCCGTGAAAAAAACGGGGCAAGTTTACGATCATGTTAATGAAATGAGAAGTAAAAAGGGCAGGCTCTGGGCCCGCCCTCTCACTTACAGGACCAGTCGACGAATGTCGGACAGCACGCCGTTCATGGTGGTGATGAAGCGAGCCCCATCGGCACCATCGATCACGCGGTGGTCGTAGCTCAGAGCCAGCGGCAGCATCAGGCGCGGCGCAAACTCTTTGCCATTCCACTTCGGCTTCATCTCGGACTTGGAGACACCGAGGATGGCCACTTCCGGCGCGTTGACGATCGGGGTAAAGCTGGTACCGCCGATGCCACCCAGGCTGGAGATGGTGAAGCAACCGCCCTGCATGTCGGCAGCGGTCAGCTTGCCGGCACGGGCCTTCTTGGAGATCTCGGCCAGATCGCGAGACAGCTCCATGATGCCCTTCTTGTTAACATCGCGCACCACGGGCACAACCAGACCGTTGGGGGTATCAACCGCCACACCGATGTGGATGTACTTCTTCATGATCAGCTTGCTGCCATCTTCGGACAGGGAGCTGCAGAAGCGCGGGTGAGCTTCCAGCGCCTTGGCGGCGGCTTTCAGGATGAACACCAGCGGGGTGATCTTCACGTCAGCCTTCTGCTTCTCAAGCATCGCGTTCTGCTCTTTGCGGAACGCTTCCAGCTCGGTGGTATCGGCTTCGTCGAACTGGGTGACATGAGGGATCATGACCCAGTTGCGGTGCAGGTTCGGACCGGAGATCTTCTGGATGCGGGTCAGCTCGACCTCTTCCACATCACCGAACTTGCTGAAGTCTACCTTCGGCCACGGCAGTACGCCCAGACCGTTGCCACCGGCTACGCCGGCAGAGGCAGGAGCGGACTCGGCACGCTTGATGGCATCCTTCACGTAGGCTTGTACGTCTTCTTTGACAATGCGGCCCTTGCGACCGGAGGCTTTCACCTTGGCCAGGTTGACGCCGAACTCGCGCGCCAGACGGCGTACTGCCGGAGAGGCGTGCACGTAAGCATCGTTGGCAACGAAATCGGTCGCAGCGGCAGCAGCCTGGGCAACCGGAGCCGGAGCAGCGGCAACAGGGGCTGCAGCGACCGGAGCGGCAGCTTGAGCAACCGGCGCGGCGGCAGGAGCAGCGCCAGCCACTTCGAAGACCATGATCAGGGAACCGGTGGAGACCTTGTCACCCGCCTTCACCTTGATCTCTTTGACCACACCGGCGAACGGCGCAGGCACTTCCATGGAGGCCTTGTCACCTTCCACGGCGATCAGGGACTGGTCGGCTTCAACCTTGTCACCCACGGCAACCATGATCTCGGTGACTTCCACTTCGTCGCCACCGATATCCGGTACGTTGACCTCTTTGGCAGCAGCGGCAACCGGGGCAGCAGCCACGGGCGCGGCAGCTTGAGCCGGAGCAGCAACGGCAGCAGGCGCAGCGCCAGCCACTTCAAATACCATCACCAGAGAACCGGTAGAGACCTTGGCACCAGCGGCAACCTTGATCTCGACTACGCGGCCTGCGAACGGTGCCGGTACTTCCATGGAGGCCTTGTCACCTTCCACGGCGATGATGGACTGGTCAGCTTCTACCATGTCGCCCACGGCAACCATGATTTCAGTCACGTCCACTTCGTCGTCACCGATGTCCGGCACGTGCACATCTTTGCGCACGGCAGCGGCAGGTGCGGCGGCCGGAGCAGCAGCAACCGGTGCAGCCACTTCAGCAGGGGCGGCAGCGCCTTCGGCTTCGAAGATCATGATCTGGGAACCGGTGGCAACCTTGTCGCCTACCTTGATCAGGATCTCTTTGACGATACCGGCAGACGGGGCCGGCACTTCCATGGAGGCCTTGTCGCCTTCTACCGCGATGATGGACTGGTCCAGCTCGACCTTGTCACCCACGGCCACCATGATCTCGGTGACTTCAACTTCATCGGCGCCGATATCCGGCACCATAATCTGTTTGGACATTGTGCTTTATCCTCTTGCGTCGATCCGCGTGACTGGCTGATGCCGCCACGCACATCTCGCGTTAACCGTTTTAAATCCTGGCAGGGTCGCGCCGTCATACGGCGCGACCCTTGACCCACTTACGCGTACAGCGGGTTGACCTTGTCGGCATCGATGCCGTACTTGGCGATGGCGTCGGCCACAACCTGCTTGTCTACCTCGCCGCGCTTGGCCAGTTCGGTCAGAGCAGCAACAACCACGTAGAACTCGTTCACTTCGAAGTGACGACGCAGGTTGGCACGGCTGTCGGAACGGCCGTAACCGTCGGTACCCAGCACGCGGTAGTTCTCGGTCGGAACAAAGGCGCGAACCTGATCGGCGAAGGACTTCATGTAGTCGGTCGCAGCGATGGTGGCTTCGGAACCCAGTACCTGAGCGATGTAGGGAACACGCGCTTCAGAGGTCGGGTGCAGCATATTCCAGCGATCCGCGTCCTGACCGTCACGAGCCAGCTCGTTGAAGGAGGTGACGCTGAACACATCGGAACCGATGCCGTACTCGCTGGCCAGGATCTGGGCAGCCTTGCGCACGTGACCCAGGATGGAACCACAACCCAGCAGCTGAACTTTGGCCTTGGCACCGGCGACGGATTCCAGCTTGTAGATACCCTTGCGGATGCCTTCCTCGGCGCCTTCCGGCATGGCCGGCATGGCGTAGTTCTCGTTCAGGGTGGTGATGTAGTAGAACACGTTCTCCGGGTTCTCACCGTACATGCGGCGCAGGCCGTCCTGTACGATCACCGCCACTTCATAGGCGTAGGAAGGGTCGTAGGAGATGCAGTTCGGGATGGTGTTCGCCAGGATGTGGCTGTGACCATCTTCGTGCTGCAGACCTTCGCCGTTCAGGGTAGTACGACCGGAGGTCGCACCCAGCAGGAAGCCACGGGCTTGCTGGTCACCGGCTGCCCACGCCATGTCGCCGATCCGCTGGAAGCCGAACATGGAGTAGTAGATGTAGAACGGGATCATCGGGCAATCGTTGGTGCTGTAAGAGGTCGCAGCAGCCAGCCAGGAGGACATGGCGCCCAGCTCGTTGATACCGTCTTGCAGAACCTGACCCTGCTTGTCTTCCTTGTAGTAGGAGACGATGTCGCGGTCTTGCGGGGTGTACTGCTGACCGTGCGGGCTGTAGATACCGATCTGGCGGAACAGACCTTCCATACCGAAGGTACGGGCTTCGTCAGCCAGGATCGGAACGATGCGCTTGCCGATGGACTTGTCTTTCAGCATCACGTTCAGGGAACGCACGAACGCCATGGTGGTGGAGATTTCGCGCGCCTGCTCGCCCAGCAGCGGACCGAAGGCATCCAGCGCCGGGATTTCCAGCTTGGTGGTGCTTTCGCGCAGACGGGTCGGCACATAGCCTTTCAGGGCTGTGCG
Source organism: Aeromonas sp. Y293-4 (assembly GCF_027705905.1). Taxonomy (NCBI): domain Bacteria; kingdom Pseudomonadati; phylum Pseudomonadota; class Gammaproteobacteria; order Aeromonadales; family Aeromonadaceae; genus Aeromonas; species Aeromonas sp. Y293-4. The sequence goes on from NZ_JAPDCI010000006.1 coordinate 94,441, forward strand.
ACGGTCATGCAGGTATTTGTGCTCGGCAGAACCGGCTTCGATCTTCAGGTACGGCAGATCGGCCAGCTGCTCGTCGGCCACCGGCAGGTTGAAGCGGTCACGCAGGTGACGCACGGAGTCCAGCTCCATCTTCTTGACCTGGTGAGCGATGTTCTTGCCTTCGGCCGCTTCACCCATGCCGTAACCCTTGATGGTCTTGGCCAGAATAACGGTCGGCTTGCCCTTGGTCTGGGTCGCCTTGTTGAATGCGGCGAACAGTTTGCGAGGATCGTGACCACCGCGGTTCAGGGCGAAGATCTCCTCGTCGGTCATGTCTTTGACCAGCGCGGCAGTTTCCGGATAACGATTGAAGAAGTGCTCGCGGATGTAGCCACCGTCGCGGGACTTCATGGTCTGGTAGTCACCGTCCACGGTCTCGTTCATCAGCTGGATCAGCTTGCCTGAGGTATCTTTCTTCAGCAGCTCATCCCACTTGCGACCCCAGATAACCTTGGTGACATCCCAACCGGCGCCAGCGAACAGGCCTTCCAGCTCGTTGATGACCTTGCCGTTACCGACAACCGGACCATCCAGACGCTGCAGGTTGCAGTTAACCACAAACACCAGGTTGTCGAGCTTTTCACGCACGGCAACGGTCAGGGCACCCTTGGCTTCCGGCTCGTCCATCTCGCCGTCACCCAGGAAGGCGTAAACGGTCTGCTCGGAGCAATCCTTGATACCACGGTCGGTCAGGTACTTCAGGAAGCGAGCCTGATAGATGGCGGCGATGGGGCCCAGACCCATGGAGACGGTCGGGAACTGCCAGAAGTCCGGCATCAGTTTCGGGTGCGGATAGGAAGGGATACCCTTGCCATCCACTTCCTGACGGAAGTTGTCCAGCTGCTCTTCGGTCAGACGACCTTCAGCAAAGGCGCGAGCATAGATGCCCGGGGAGATATGACCCTGGAAGTAAACCAGATCGCCACCATCCTTCTCGTTGCGAGCACGGAAGAAGTGGTTGAAGCAGACATCATAGATGGTCGCAGAAGAAGCGAAGGAAGACATGTGACCACCCAGGTCCAGGTCTTTCTTGGACGCGCGCAGCACGATCATCATGGCGTTCCAGCGGATGATGGCGCGAATGCGGCGTTCCATCTCCAGGTCACCCGGGTAGTCCGGCTCATCGCTGGACGGGATGGTGTTGATGTAATCGCGATTTGCCTTGGCAGCCACGTCCACACCGCTTACGCGGGCTTTCTCGGCCAACTGTTCAAGGATGAACTGAGCGCGTTGCGGACCCTCTTCACGCAGCAGGGATTCCAGAGAGGCAAGCCACTCCAGCGTTTCTATCGGGTCCACATCGTTCTTCAGGATATCAGACATGGCTGGTTCCTATGTTGTTGTGATTGCACGGCATTGCACGGCGAAGGGCGCAAGCATTCGACAATAGAGCCTTGTGGGATTAGTTTTCCTGCTGACGGATCCGACGCATGGATCGCTGGATCCGGCTGTCTTCCCTCTGCATATCCAACAAGGTGTCCTCGATAAAGGCCAGATGCTCATGACAAGCTGTTCTGGCCCGCTCCGGAGCCCCCGAAAGAATAGCCTCGATCAGATTCGCGCGATGGCGACGTATCTTGGCTACCACTCCCGGGCGGCGATTCAAAATCTCGTTATTCTGCAGAATGTTCTGCTCAAGCATCGGGCTCATGGCCCGCAGCAGGTGCAGCAGCACCACGTTGTGGGACGCCTCGGCCACCGCCAGATAAAACTGGGTCACGGCTGCCGACTCGGCCACCAGCGAGCCCAGCTGGCCCGCCTCTTCGATGGTGGTTTGCACCTGACGAATGCGCTCGAAATCAGACCCGGTTCCCCGCAAAGCCGCGTAGTAGGCACAGATGCCTTCCAGCGCGTGGCGAAACTCCAGCAGGTCATACTGGGCTTCCGGGTGGGTACTGAGCAGTTCGAACAGAGGATCGGCGATCCCCTTGCTCAGGGCATTCTGCACATAAGTGCCGCCGCCCTGACGGCGATAAAGCAATCCGCGCGCTTCCAGTCGCTGGATGGCTTCGCGCAAGGAGGGGCGCGATACCTGAAACTGGATGGCGAGCTCCCGCTCGGGAGGCAATTTCTGCCCCGGCTGCAGGCTGCCTTCCAGAATCATCTGTTCCAGCTCGGCGACAATGGAGTCGGCCAACTTGGGTTGCGTAATCTTGCGATAGGGCATGAGGCTACTTTGTTAAATTGGTATTACCAATTTTATGGATGGGGCGAAAATTAGCAGAGGCCTTTTGAAAAGTCCACTCAAAAGATGATCTGAGTCAAGAATCAGCCCCACCACTTAAGAGGTAAAGCAGGGGAATCATGATTTAGCTCATAGAAAATGGTCTGACCAATAATCTTGACCACGCTCACAAATAACATTTGCGCAACCAGAGACAAAAATGGCCTGCCAGATAGGCAAGCCATTGATTTTAAAATCCAAACTAAATTTTAATATTTACTTTATCTGTTTAGTAATTGCCGGTAGTAATCCCACTGGAAACTGGTTCCGGGATCCGTCTTGCGCCCTGGTGCGATATCGCAATGGCCGACAATTTTTTCGTGGGTAATCGCCGGATAGCGATCTGATATGGCTCGGGTGAGCCCCGCCAGTGCCCGGTACTGAGCCTCGGTGTAGGGGATTTCGTCAGTCCCCTCCAGCTCGATACCGATGGAGAAGTCATTGCATGCCTCCCTCCCCTGCCAGCTCGAGATACCAGCATGCCAGGCGCGCGCGCCGAACGGCACATACTGCACCAGCTCGCCATCACGGCGGATCAGGCAATGGGCCGAAACCCGCAACTGATGGATACCGGCAAAATAGGGGTGAGCCTCAGGGTCGAGTCGTCCCATAAAGAGATCGTCGATAAAGGGACCGCCGAACTCCCCCGGCGGCAGGCTGATGCCATGCACCACCAGCAGGGAGATATCATCCGGCGCTGCCCGTTCGTTGTGATGGGGAGAAGGCACCCGGCGCGCCTGCTGGCACCAGCCTGCGGCATCGATAGAGAAACAAGGTTGCGAAGCGAGTTGAGTCATCTGCTACTCGAGTTGGCTGATAAATGGCGAGAAAACGAAGATACCTGATAGGCAATCCGGCACCAACTCACTGAATCCAAGGGAAATGGTATGTTAGGCTGAGTCATCTTCCGCTCGATATGGATGGGGTATGCAGCACACGGCACGCTGGATGTGGTTACTGGCCTGGCTCTCTTTGATGAGCCTGCTGACCCTCTATTTTCACTCCCGCAACCAACCAAGCGTCACCGCCAGCGGCGAGCTGTTGCTGCGGGCCGACCAGAGCGGCCACTATCGTCTGGAGGGTGCCATCAACGGTCAGCCGGTGCAACTGCTGCTCGATACCGGCGCCACCCGTATCACCATCCCGCAGCAGGTTGCCGAGCGGCTCGGCCTAACCGCTCATGGCAGCAGCCAGGTCAATACCGCTGCGGGGCAGATCCGGGTCGGCAACGGCACCATCGAAACGCTGGCGATGGGGCCATTGACCTTGTACGATCTGGCCATCTTTATCAATCCGGCGGCAGACGGTGACGAAGTGCTGGTTGGCATGAACGCCCTCGGTCGGCTGGAGCTGGTTCAAAAGGAGCGGCAACTGCTGCTCAGACCCTTGCAGGAATAAGGCATGTTTCAACAGGATGTCAGCCGCGCCGTGCGCGCCGCACTACTCGAAGATCTGGGCGATGCCCTCACTACGCTGGACCAACCGGACGCCAGCGCCGATATCACCGCCCAGCTGATCCCGGCCGATCGGATGGCCAGCGCCCGGGTCATCACCCGTGAGGCCGGTGTGTTCTGCGGCCAGCCCTGGGTTGATGAAGTGTTCGTACAACTCGGCGGCGACGTCAAGGTAGAGTGGAAGGTGCAGGATGGAGAAGTGCTCTCCCCCAATCAGGAGCTGTTCCGCCTCCACGGCCCTGCCCGCCTGCTGCTGACCGGCGAGCGCAATGCCCTGAACTTTGTCCAGACCCTCTCTGGTGTCGCCACCCTCGCCGCCCGCTATGTGGCAGAGCTGGAGGGCACTGACTGCCGCCTGCTCGACACCCGCAAAACCATCCCTGGGCTGCGCACCGCCCAGAAGTACGCAGTCACCTGTGGCGGCGGCAAGAATCATCGCATCGGCCTCTACGACGCTTACCTCATCAAAGAGAACCATATCCTCGCCTGTGGCGGCATTGCCGAGGCAATTAGCGAGGCTCGTCATCTCAATCCGGGCAAACCGGTGGAGGTGGAAGTGGAATCACTGGCAGAGCTGGAACAGGCGCTGGCGGCAAAGGCCAATATCGTGATGCTCGACAACTTCGACGTGACCATGATGCGGGAAGCGGTCGCCATCAATCAGGGCCGCGCCAAGCTGGAAGTCTCCGGCAATGTGACCCTCGACACTCTGGCCGAGTTTGCGGCCACCGGCGTCGATTTTATCTCGGTCGGGGCGCTGACCAAGCATGTACGGGCGCTCGATCTCTCCATGCGCTTTATCCAGCAGTGAGATTCACCCCGCAGGCCTGAGCAAATACTCGACCTAACCGGATAAACAACTTGCAAAAGGCGCCATGGGCGCCTTTTCTTTATGCAGGATCCATCAGCAAAGGAGTGTAATGACGGACCCGCTTTCACCCGTAACAAAGAGTCATAAGAAGCCACTTATTTTATGACTCGCATCAAGTTTTTGGTAAATGACATGAAAGTAGTTAACAAAGGCAGCAATCTCTGTTGCCACCCCTGACAGCTCGGATAAGATACTGACGTGCGGATGATTTTCCACCGACACTTCCCAGGAACCAAGGATAAAAGGATATTTCAAATGAAGAAGCAATCGGGTTTTACCCTTATTGAACTGATGATCGTGGTCGCAATCGTGGCCATTTTGGCGGCGGTAGCGCTGCCGGCTTATCAGAACTACACCAAAAAAGCCAAGATGACTGAGTTAGTCGCTGCGACAGGTGCAATCAAGACAGCAGTGGAACTCTGTGTTCAATCCGGATCAGGGTGTCCAGCAACTGATACCGCATTTGTGGCAAGAGGAAATGTGCAAGTAAAATATACCGCAGGCTCCTCCTCCGCCCCTTATACGATCGAAGTTAAACCGGTTACAGGCAAACTAACCCCATTAACAGATAGCGATATTTATAAGCTTGCAGCATCTGCACCTACAAGCACGAGTGATCCACTGGTGTGGGTTGGCACATGTGACTTGTCTGGCAGTGACGATACTGCTTACTGCCCATAAATAGATGACTTCTAGCCCCAATAGCGGCCTGGCGTTAAGCCTGGCCGCCTCTTCACTGATCAGTGAAGAGGACTCCCAGCGCTATCTGAGCCAAGCCAAGGCCCAGCGCAAACCCTTTGTCACATTTCTGATAGAGAACGAAATCCTCGACAGTAAAGCGCTCGCCGATTTTTGCGAGCTGGAGTATGGGGTACCTCTGCTGGATCTTGCCGCCTTCGATTTGGCCGAGATCCCGCAGAAGTACCTCAATCAGAAGCTGATTGAGAAACACCACGTGCTGCCCATCTACACCCAGGGCCACACCCTCTATATCGCCATGTCGGATCCGACCAATGTCTCGGCATTGGAGGACTTTGGCTTCAGCTTCGGCCTTCATACCGAAGCACTGCTGGTAGAGGAAAACAAGCTCACCGCCGCCATCGGCAAGCTGCTGGAGAGCGAAAACGACGCCCTCGGCATGGAGGATATCGACGAATCCGAGATTTCGGATCTCGAGGTCTCCGACGAGAACAGCCGGCTGGACGAAAGCGTCAATACCGCCGATGACGATGCTCCCATCGTCAAGTACATCAACAAGATCCTGATGGATGCCATCAAGCGCGGTGCCTCCGACCTGCACTTCGAGCCCTATGAGTTCAAGTATCGGGTTCGCTTTCGCATCGATGGCATTCTGCATGAAATTGCCACACCGCCGGTCAACCTCTCCAACCGCTTCTCCGCTCGCCTCAAGGTGATGGCGCGACTCGATATTGCCGAGCGGCGGTTGCCGCAGGATGGCCGCATCAAGTTGAAGTTGTCGCGCAATAAGTCGATGGATATGCGGGTCAATACCCTGCCCACCATGTGGGGGGAGAAGATCGTTATCCGTCTGCTCGACTCCTCGGCGGCACGCCTCAATATCGAGCAACTCGGCTTTGATGACAGGCAGAAGGCGCAGTACCTGCGCGCCCTCTCCAAGCCGCAGGGGATGATCCTGGTGACCGGCCCCACCGGCTCGGGCAAAACGGTCTCGCTCTATACCGGCCTCAATATTCTCAACACCACCGAGGTAAATATCTCTACCGCCGAAGATCCGGTGGAGATCAACCTGCCCGGCGTCAACCAGGTGCAGGTCAACCCCAAGGCGGGGCTCACCTTTGCAAGCGCCTTGCGATCCTTCTTGCGGCAAGATCCGGATGTGGTGATGGTGGGGGAAATTCGCGATCTCGAAACCGCCGAGATCGCCATCAAGGCTGCCCAGACCGGCCACCTGGTGCTCTCCACCCTGCATACCAACTCCGCCGCCGAGACCCTGACCCGGATGATGAACATGGGGGTGCCCGCCTTCAACATCGCCTCCTCGGTGACCCTAATCATGGCCCAGCGGTTGGCCCGTAAACTGTGCGACCACTGCAAGGCGCCGGAAGTAGTACCGGAAGCCGAACTGCTGGAGCTGGGCTTTACGCCGCAGCAGCTGGCGGCCGGGCTACGACTGTTCAAACCGGTCGGTTGCAAGGAGTGTTCCGGCGGCTACAAGGGGAGGGTCGGCATCTACGAAATTATGTTGATGTCGGAGAACATCGCCAAATTGATCATGCAGGGGGCCAACTCCCTGCAAATCGCCGCGATCGCCCAGAAGGAAGGGATGCGTACCCTGCGCACCTCGGGACTGGAGAAGGCCCGGCTCGGGGTCACCAGTCTGGCCGAGGTCAACCGGGTCACCACCAACTGATCCGTGTGCGGAACGAACCGCCGGTTTGGTTGGCAGAGCCTATCGGTCGTTCACGAATACGGGACGGACGATAGTCAGGACAACGGAGTAATCAGATATTCAAGTAACTGGGCTGGCGCCAAGAAGGTACCACCCACCCTATCAGTACCCCGCAGGCATCAAGCCAGTCGGGCACCTTGACCAGGTTGGTGACGTGCAGAGTCCGACTCTGACAACCAACCCCATTGCAGGATGCAAAGATGGCAACCCTAACGAAAAAGAACAATGCCCCCAAGAAAGTCTTCGCCTTCCGCTGGCACGGGGTTAATCGCAAGGGGCAGAAGGTCTCCGGCGAGCTGCAGGCCGACAGCATCAACACCGTCAAGACCGAACTGCGCAAGCAGGGGGTCAACGTCACCAAGGTAGCCAAGAAATCCCAGGGGCTCTTCTCCAAGGGCGGCGCCAAGATCAAGCCGATGGATATCGCCATCGTCTCACGCCAGATCACCACCATGCTCTCCGCCGGCGTACCACTGGTGCAGAGCCTGCAGATCATCGCCCGCAGTCACGAGAAAGCCTCGATGCGCGAGCTGATGGGGCAGATTGCCGCCGATGTGGAGACCGGTACCCCCATGTCGGAGGCACTGCGCCGCCATCCCCTCTACTTTGACGATCTCTACTGCGATCTGGTGGAAGCCGGTGAGCAATCCGGTGCGCTGGAAACCATCTACGACCGTATCGCCACCTATCGGGAAAAGTCGGAAGCGCTCAAGTCGAAGATCAAGAAGGCGATGTTCTACCCCACCATGGTCATTCTGGTCGCCATCGTGGTCACCTCCATCCTGCTGCTGTTCGTCATTCCGCAGTTCGAGGATATCTTCAAGAGCTTCGGTGCCGAGCTGCCGGTGTTCACCCAGTTTGTTATCGGCATCTCCCGCTTTATGCAGAACTGGTGGTATGTCTTCTTTGGTGGCACGGCCCTTGGCATCTTCCTTTACGTGCGGGCCTGGCGGGCCTCCCAGAAGGTGAAAGACAATACCGACAAGTTCGTCCTCACCATTCCGGTGGTCGGGATGATCCTGCACAAGGCGGCGATGGCCCGCTTTGCCCGCACCCTGTCGACCACCTTCTCCGCCGGTATCCCGCTGGTAGATGCGCTGATTTCGGCGGCTGGGGCCTCGGGTAACTATGTCTATCGCACCGCTGTCATGGCCATCCGCAACGAGGTGGTGGCCGGTATGCAGATCAACGTTGCAATGCGCACCGTCGATCTCTTCCCCGACATGGTGATCCAAATGGTGATGATCGGTGAGGAGTCCGGTGCCATCGATGATATGCTCTCCAAGGTCGCCACCATCTTCGAACAGGAGGTGGATGATCTGGTCGATGGCCTCACCAGCCTGCTGGAACCCCTTATCATGGTGGTGCTCGGGGTGCTGGTCGGCGGCATGGTTATCGCCATGTACCTGCCCATCTTCAAGCTTGGCGACGTGGTAGGCTGATTTATCAGGGCATGGCACCACCGCCATGCCCTCCCCCTCATCCAATAACTGACGGTTGGTTATGACACTTCTTCTCGAGCTGGCTCACAGCTTGCCCTGGCTCTACTTCTCGCTGGTTTTTCTTTTCTCCCTGATGATCGGCAGCTTCCTTAACGTAGTGATCCACCGCTTGCCTATCATGCTGGAGCGGGAGTGGCAGGCCGAGTATCGCGGCTACTTTTCCCCCGATGAGGAGGCAACTGCGCCAGAGCGCTACAACCTGATGGTACCGCGCTCCGCATGCCCTCACTGTGGCCACGCCATCACTGCGCTTGAGAACATCCCGCTGTTGAGCTGGCTCTGGCTCAAAGGGCGTTGCCGCGACTGTCAGGCCCCCATCTCGGCCCGCTATCCGCTGGTAGAGCTGATAACAGCCCTGCTCTCGGTGGCCGTAGCCATGGTCATAACCCCGGGCTGGGGTACGTTGGCCGCCCTGTTGCTGACCTGGGTGCTGGTCACCCTCACCTTTATCGATCTCGACAAGATGTTGCTGCCCGACCAGCTCACCCTGCCACTGCTGTGGGGCGGGCTGCTGTTCAACCTGGCAAGTGGCTTCGTCCCCTTGGCTGATGCAGTGAGCGGCGCCATGGCCGGCTATCTGGTGCTCTGGAGCCTCTACTGGGCTTTCAAGCTGCTAACCGGCAAGGAGGGGATGGGCTATGGCGACTTCAAGCTGCTGGCGGCACTGGGCGCCTGGCTCGGCTGGCAGGCGCTGCCCATAATTCTGCTGCTCTCATCCCTGGTCGGCGCCGTGATCGGCATCAGTCTGATCGCCTTGCACAAACACCATCAGGGCAAGCCCATTCCCTTCGGCCCCTACCTCGCCATCGCGGGCTGGATCGCCCTGCTGTGGGGCGATACCATCACCCGCTGGTATCTCTCTACCCTGCTTTGAGCAAGAGGCCCCATGTATGTAGTTGCTATCACAGGTGGTATCGGCAGCGGCAAGACCACTATCGCCAATCAGTTTGCCGCGCTGGGTATCGAGGTGGTGGATGCCGATGTGATCGCCCGTGAAGTGGTCGAGCCGGGCACCCCGGCCCTTGCCGCCATCGCCGACCATTTTGGCCCTGATGTGATTGAACCTAGCGGTCAACTCGACCGTCGTGCCCTGCGCGAGCGGGTCTTCAGCGACCCGCAGGCCAAGGGGTGGCTCAATGCCCTGCTCCATCCGCTCATTCGCAGCGAAATGCTGCGCCAGTGTGCCGCAGCCAGTTCTCCTTACTGCCTGCTGGTGGTGCCGCTGCTGGTGGAGAACAAACTCACTGGCCTCGCCAACCGGGTGCTGGTGATCGATGTGGATGAAGCCACCCAGATTGAGCGCACCTGTCGCCGTGATGGGGTATCGGCCGAGCAAGCCAAGGCCATCATCGCCGCCCAAGCGAGTCGGTCGGAGCGCCTCGCGGCGGCGGATGATGTCATCGAAAACTACAATGGCAGCGAAATGGCGATTAAAACGCGGATTTTGGCGCTGCACGAGACATATCTGGCAATTGCCTCTCAACAAGGCCGCCAAGTGTGAGTACACTAGGCCGGTTTATGGCTGGCCAGGATTAGGCATGATTTACGATTTCCCCCTCAATGAAAAAAGCCGGACCTATCTTCGTCTGGAGTCCCTGTTTTCCCAGATCCGCGACAATCTGGAGAGTGAACAATCCTGGGCACATATCGCCTTCTTCAAGGGGCTGTTCGATCTGCAGGAGTTGCTGGAGCGTGGTGACCTGCGCGCCGACCTCATCAAGGATCTGGAGCGTCTCGGCCAGCGTCTGAGCCACTGGGCCAGCCTGCCCGATGTCGATCTGGAGCAGATCAAACTGATGCAGCAAGAGAGCAGCCAGCTCTCCCGCAACCTGCTCAATTCGCCACGCCCGGGTGCCCGCCTGAAAGAGGATCGTCTGCTCGGCTCCATCCGCCAGCGCTTCTCCATCCCGGGTGGTCTGTGTGCCTTCGATGTGCCGCAGCTGCACCACTGGCTCGGCACCCCGGCCATCACCCGTCACCAGCAGATGCAGGGCTGGCTGAGCGATATTAACCTGCTGATGAATGCCATCACGCTCCTGCTGCGCCTGTGGCGTGAATCAGGCAGCTTCAGTGAGCAGGTTGCCAGCAACGGTTTCTTCCAGGACACCGCCGAGAGCGCCGAGCTGATCCGCATCAAGCTGCCGGGCAATCTCTGCTGCTACCCTACCCTGAGCGGCCACAAGAACCGTTTCGCGCTGCGCTTCCTGCCAACCGGCGAACAGCCGATTGGCGATGTGCCATTCCAGCTCGCCTGCTGCTAAGGAGGGCTCATGGTCACCAAGGTAAAGTGCCCGACCTGCCAGAGCGAAGTGGAGTGGGGCCCGCAGAGTCCGTTCCGTCCCTTCTGCAGCAAGCGCTGCCAGCTGATCGATCTCGGCGAATGGGCCGATGAAGAGAAGCGCATCCCGGGGGAGATCAACCCGGATCTGCTGCCGGAGCCGGAAGAGGGGGATCAGTGGCTATAAGCCCCTAGTCACGCACCTCTGCAACATGAAAAAAGGGCCGATTGGCCCTTTTTTCATGCTTGTTGATTACTACCGGCTCACGCCAGCAGACCCTGTAGCCGCGCGACAATCGGGCCATTGGCATCGGGGAAGTGGTAGTTGTTCAGCTCGGCCACCGGCACCCACAGGCACTCCTGCCCCTCCTTGCCGAACGGCTCGCCGCTGAAACGGGTCACCTTCCAGATATCCAGCAATACCTGCTTCTCGGGGTAATCGTGCTGCAGCTCCATAAAGGGGGCACAATCCAATACCCGGATGCCGATCTCTTCCCACAGCTCCCGATCCAGTGCGGTGAGCAGATCCTCGCCCGACTCGACCTTGCCACCGGGAAACTCCCAGCGATCCCCCTGATGGCGATCGGAGGAGCGTCTGGCGATGAAGATATCGCCCCGTTCATTCTCGATGACGCCAACCGCCACCCAGATCCGTTTTTTCTGTTCCATCAATTACCTCTGTTCGCTTGTTGCCACCAATAACAAGGCGGGCACTTGGCCCGCCTGTTATGGCATAGCGTCGATCAGGTCAACTGACCGTGGCAGTGCTTGTACTTCTTGCCGGAGCCGCACGGGCAGGGATCGTTACGACCGACCTTCTGCTCGTCACGTACGAAGGTGGTGTGCCCCTCTTCGCCTGCGGCCTGTTCATCGGCCAGCTGGCTCTCGGCAGCGGCGTGGGTATAGGTGCGGGGAGCGGCTTCCGCCTGCTGGCGCTGCTGCTCTTCCATCGCTTCCACATCGCGCTCCTGCACCTGAACACGGCTCAGGATGCTGACCACGTCGCGCTTGAGGGTTTCCAGCATCTGGGTGAACAGATCGAAGGATTCGCGCTTGTACTCCTGCTTGGGGTTCTTCTGGGCGTAACCGCGCAGATGGATGCCCTGACGCAGGTGATCCATGGCCGCCAGATGCTCTTTCCAGAGACCATCCAGAGTTTGTAGCATCACCGCCTTCTCGAAGTTGCGCAGCACCTCTTTGCCGACCAGCTCTTCCTTGTGGGCATAGAGCTTGGTGGCTTCGTCCAGAATGCGCTCGCGCAGCTTCTCTTCATACAGCTTGTCATCTTCCGCCAGCCACTGTTGCAGCGGCAGATCCAGCGCGAAGTCGGCCTTCAGGCGTGCTTCCAGACCCGGCACATCCCACATCTCTTCCAGAGACTGGGGCGGGATGTACTCGTCGATCACCGCGCCGTAGACGTCGTCACGGATAACGTGAATGGTCTCGGAGATGTCGTTGGTATCCAGCAGCTCGTTACGCTGCTCGTAGACCACCTTGCGCTGGTCGTTGGCCACGTCATCAAACTCCAGCAAGCTCTTGCGGATGTCGAAGTTGCGACCTTCCACCTTGCGCTGGGCGTTTTCGATCGCCTTGGTGACCCATGGGTGCTCGATGGCTTCGCCCTCTTCCATGCCCAGCTTCTTCATCATGCCGGTCACGCGATCGGAGGCGAAGATCCGCATCAGGGTATCTTCCATGGAGAGGTAGAAACGGGAGGAACCCGGATCACCCTGACGACCGGAACGGCCGCGCAGCTGGTTGTCGATACGACGGGATTCGTGACGCTCGGTGCCGATAATGTGCAGACCACCAGCGGCCAGCACCGCATCGTGACGCACCTGCCAGGCCGCTTTCAGCTCGGCAATCTGCTCGCTGGTCGGGTTCTCCAGCTTGGCAAGCTCTGCCTGCCAGTTGCCGCCCAACACAATGTCGGTACCACGACCGGCCATGTTGGTGGCGATAGTGACCGCGCCAGTCTGACCGGCCTGGGCGACGATCTCCGCTTCCATGGCGTGGAACTTGGCGTTCAGCACTTTGTGCGGGATCTTCTCCTTGGTCAGGATGCCGGAGAGCAGCTCGGAGTTCTCGATAGAGACGGTACCAACCAGTACAGGCTGGCCCTTGGCCACGCACTGACGGATATCTTCGATGATGGCGGCATACTTCTCATTGGCGGTCAGGTAGACCAGATCGCCCATGTCTTTGCGCACCATCGGCTTGTTGGTCGGGATAACCACGGTATCCAGGCCATAAATCTGCTGGAATTCAAAGGCTTCGGTATCCGCAGTACCTGTCATCCCCGCCAGCTTGTTGTAGAGGCGGAAGTAGTTCTGGAAGGTGATGGATGCCAGTGTCTGGTTCTCGTTCTGGATCTTCACCCCTTCCTTCGCTTCAACGGCCTGATGCAGACCATCGGACCAGCGACGGCCCGGCATGGTACGGCCGGTGTGCTCGTCGACGATGACGATCTCGTCTTTCTGGACGATGTAGTCCACGTTGCGCTCGAACAGGGTGTGAGCACGCAGACCCGCATTGACGTGGTGCAGCAGGCTGATGTTGGAGGCGGAGAACAGGGAGTCGTTCTCGTCCAGCAGCCCCTCTTTCTTGAGCAGCTCTTCCACGAAGATCTGACCGTTTTCGGTCAGCAGCGCCTGACGGTTCTTCTCGTCCACCGTGTAGTGACCGTCACCGGTGTACTCTTCTGTGTCTTCCTTGTCCTGTTTGACCAGCAGCGGGATCAACTTGTTGACGCGGATATAGAGCTCGGAGCTGTCTTCGGCCGGACCGGAGATGATCAGCGGAGTACGGGCTTCATCGATAAGCACCGAGTCCACCTCATCCACCAGCGCGTAGTTGAGCGGACGCTGTACGCGCTGCTCTGGCGAGAACGCCATGTTGTCGCGCAGGTAGTCAAAACCGAATTCGTTGTTGGTACCGTAGGTAATGTCGGCTGCGTAGGCGTCACGCTTCTGGGATGCATCCATACCGGGCACGTTGCAATCGACGGTCATGCCTAGGAAGGCAAACAGCGGGCGGTTCGCCTCCGCATCACGCTTGGCCAAATAGTCGTTCACCGTCACGACGTGCACACCGCGGCCACTCAGGGCGTTCAGATAAGCTGGCAGAGTCGCAGTAAGAGTCTTACCTTCACCGGTTTTCATTTCCGCGATACGGTTGGAGTTCAGCACCATGCCGCCGATCAGCTGCACGTCGAAGTGACGCATGCCAAACACCCGCTTGGAGGCTTCACGCACGGTCGCGAACGCTTCCGGCAGCAACTGCTCCAGGGTCTCACCCTGCTCGATACGCTGACGATATTCAGCCGTTTTGGCCTGCAACTCGGCATCGGACAGAGCCTCGAACTGCGGCTCCATGGCATTGATCTGTTTTACAATTTTGCGCAAAGCCTTGAGCGTTCTGTCGTTCCGGCTGCCGATAATCTTGGTAAGCAGTGTGCTAATCATGGGTACCAACTATTTCTGGTTATAAAAGCGTTCCGTCACTGGAACCTGAAGAAAAAAACCTAACCCCGTCTGGCACTGAGAAAGCGTGCGGGGTTGACCTGACGACCATCTTTCAACACTTCGTAATGCAAATGGACCCCGGTCGCGCGACCGGTGCGTCCCATCAAGGCAATCTTCTGACCCTGATCAACCAGGGTGCCCACCTCGACCAGCAACTTGGAGTTGTGGGCATAGCGGGTGACCAGGCCATTGCCGTGATTAATCTCCACCATATTGCCAAATTCCGGATGACGGCCCGCCCAGCTGACAATGCCGGGCCCGGTGGCCAGAATCGGGGTTCCGGGTTTGCCACGGAAATCGACCCCTTTGTGCATCTTGGCACGCCCATTGAACGGATCGACCCGTCCACCAAACCCGGACGAGACCCAAACTCGCTCCTGTTTGACTGGCGTGCCGGAAATAAAACCGGCATCGGTGATATGGTGATTCATGATGAAAGATTCAAGTACCGACAGCTGCTCTTCACGGCTGCTGAGCTGCTGGCTGAGGTGTTTCATCGAGGCTTGCAGCTCGTTGAGGCTCACTTCCAGCTCTTCATCATAAGAAGGGCCGCCCATGGGGGGCAGCTCTTTGAAATTGAACTCGTCGGGATCGAGATCGGCCTGCTCGGTCAATCGTTCACCGAGGGCATTGAGGCGGCCAAGCTGGCCTTGCATAGTGCCCACCTGAGCAGCCAGCATTGCCAACTGTTCACGGGCTTCGTCGCCACTCTGGTCGACGGACTGTTGCTCGGCAACGGCAAGCGCCACTTCCAGCGCCTCCATTTTCTGGTGCCAGCTCTGCCAGAGCCAACCACCACCAAGGGCCAACAGGGAGAAGAGAATACCGCCGACCCAGGCCAGACGTTGTTTGGGCAGGTGCAACTTGCGTCGCTGCTTGCCGTGGAGGATCAGGGTAATGCTCATAGAAATCAGTCTGCTCGGTCAGGTGCGGCCAGGAGCCTGCACGGGAAATAAAACCGGGAGATAATCGGTATTAAAGGATGGAGTAAACAAATGACGGAACGTCGGTGCGGAGAGAGGACCGACGTTCCGTTGCACAGCTATCAGGCCAGAACCAGACCGTTATCGTAGTAAGCGATAGGCGCTTTGTCGCCCTCACCCTCGAAGGTCACCAGTTCCCAAGCCTCCTGCTCGGCCAGCAAAGCACGCAGCAGCTTGTTGTTCAGGGCATGCCCGGTCTTGTAGGCACGGAACTCACCGATGATGCTGCGGTTACACATATAGAGGTCACCGATCGCGTCCAGCATCTTGTGCTTGACGAATTCGTCCTCATAACGCAAACCGTCTTCGTTCAGCACCCGATAATCGTCCAGTACCACGGCGTTTTCCAGGCTTCCGCCCAGCGCCAGGTTCTGGGAACGCAGGTACTCGATATCACGCATGAACCCGAAGGTACGGGCACGGCTGATCTCTTTCACGAAGGAGGCACCGGAGAAATCCAGTACGCAACGCTGATTGCGCCCTTCAAAGACCGGATGCTGGAAATCGATCTCGAGATCCATCTTGAAGCCGTTGCGATAGGGGTGGAATTCCGCCCACTTGTCGCCGTCTTCAACCCGGATGCTCTTCTTGATCCGCACAAACTGCTTGGCAGCATTTTGCTCACGGATCCCGACTTCCTGCAGCAGGTAGATAAAAGGATGCGCACTGCCGTCCATTACCGGGATCTCGGGCGCGTCAACCTCGACATAGAGGTTGTCGATCCCCATCCCGGCCAGCGCGGCAGAGAGGTGCTCAATGGTAGAGACACGGACACCGGCTTCGTTGACCAGAGCGGTACAAAGCACAGTATCGCGCACCTGATCGGCATTGGCTGGCAGCTCCACCACAGGATTCAGGTCGGTACGCAAGTAAACGATCCCTGTGTTCACAGGCGCCGGACGGAACGTCATGGTGACTTTCCGGCCCGAATGCAGGCCGACACCAGTCGCCTGTACACTCGTTTTCAAGGTTCTTTGTCTAATCATGGGTGTACCCTAAACAGCTTAAAATCCGGACCAGATGGTCGTTGGCAGGCCATCTTAGCACATTCCTTGAACAACAAACAAACGAGAGCCATAAGAGGCTTAGTCAGCTTGCTTGCGCAGGAACGCCGGAATATCCAGGTAATCCGGTTCACGACGAGCTTGCGGCTCGGCGTTGACCACCTTGGCCGGGGCTTCGTCCATCACGCGGCCTTGCATCATGTCGCTAACCAGCGGCTGACGCACCGGGCGCTCTTGCACCTGGCTGCTCTTAACCAGAGTGATATCCGGCTTGCGCTCGGCACCGATACCGGTAGCAACCACGGTCACACGCAGTTCGTCGTGCATTTCCGGATCGATTACGGTACCCACTACTACAGTGGCGTTCTCGGAAGCGAAGGCCTTGACCGCGTTACCCACGGTTTCGAACTCTTCGATGGTCATGTCCATGCCGGCGGTGATGTTGACCAGGATGCCACGGGCACCAGCCAGATCCACATCTTCCAGCAGCGGGCTGGAGATGGCTTTCTCGGCCGCTTCTTCGGCACGGTCATCACCGGAGGCGGAACCGGTACCCATCATGGCGGTACCCATTTCACGCATCACGGTACGCACGTCCGCGAAGTCGACGTTGATCAAGCCCGGACGGGTGATCAACTCGGCAATGCCCTGTACCGCGCCAAGCAGTACATCGTTGGCCGCCTTGAAGGCATCCAGCAGGGAGATACCGCGACCCAGCACCTTCAGCAACTTGTCGTTGGGGATGGTGATCAGGGAGTCGACATTCTTGGAGAGCTCTTCGATACCGTGCGCGGCGAAGCCCATCCGCTTCTTCCCTTCGAAGGAGAACGGCTTGGTCACCACAGCAACGGTCAGGATGCCCATCTCGCGTGCCACTTCGGCCACGATCGGCGCAGCACCGGTACCGGTACCACCGCCCATACCGGCAGCGATGAACACCATGTCGGAACCGGTCAGCAGCTCACGCAGCGCTTCGCGATCTTCCATGGCCGCATCACGACCCACTTCCGGATTGGCGCCGGCACCCAGACCCTTGGTGATGCCACCGCCGATCTGCAGGGTAGTGTTGGCGCTGGAGTTACGCAGTGCCTGGGCGTCGGTGTTGACGGTAATAAACTCAACACCCTCAATATTTTGACGAACCATGTGCTCGACAGCGTTACCGCCGCCGCCACCTACACCGATCACTTTAATGACGGCTTCGTCAGTGTGGCTATCCATAAATTCAAACATGTTGTCTCTCCGCTTTATTTGCCTGACTCAGCAAAATTCTTAGAACTCGCCACGCAGCCAGTTGCTAACCCGTTTGACCAGGCCACCGACGCTTGCCTTGGCGGCATATTCTTTGTTGCTACCTGTGGCTTGATGGGTGCGGCCATATTGCAGCAACCCGACCGCAGTCGAGTACACCGGTGCCTGCACGTAATCACTCAAACCACGTATGTTCATGGGCTCTCCCACCCGGACCTGGCTCTGGAAGATCTGCTCTGCACACTCCACAATGCCTTCAATCTGGGCAGCGCCGCCGGTCAAGACCACACCGGCTGCCAGCTGATGCTTGACCCCCTGCGCTTTCAACTCGCTTTGTACCCGCACCAGCTCATCATTCACCATGGAGAGCAACTCGGTGTAACGGGGCTCAATCACTTCAGCCAGTGTCTGCCGTTGCAGGCTGCGCGCCGGGCGACCGCCGACACTGGGTACTTCAATATTGTCTTCCTTGCTGACCAGACGACCGAGGGCGCAACCGTAGCGCACCTTGATCGCTTCCGCGTCGAGCGGCGGCGTGCCGAAGGCGTAGGCGATGTCGCTGGTCACAGTGCTGCCAGCATACGGGATCACCTTGGTGTGGCGCAGGGCACCGCCGGTAAACAGCGACATATCCATGGTACCGCCACCGATGTCCACCACGCAGACCCCCAGCTCTTTCTCGTCTTCGGTCAACACCGCATAGCTGGAGGCCAGCGCGGAGAAGATCAGTTGATCGACTCGCAGACCCACTTTCTCGACACACTTCTCGATGTTGCGAGCCATGTCGTTGTGGCAGGTGATCAGGTGAACCTTGGCAGCCATCCGTACACCGGAGAGGCCGACCGGATTCTTGATCCCTTCCTGATAATCGATGGCAAACTCCTGAGGCAGCACATGCAGCACCCGCAGCTCGTCGGAGAGGCGAACCGACTTGGCGGTGTGGATCACGTTGTCCACATCCTCCTGGGTCACCTCTTCATCGGAGATGGGCACCATGCCGGTCTCGTTGCGGCAATCAATATGCTTGCCGGACAACCCCAGATAGACAGAGCTGATCTGGCAATCCGCCATCATCTCGGCCTCTTCCACCGCGCGGCGCAGTGACTTGACCACGGAGTCGAGGTCATTGACCCCGCCCTTCTCCATTCCGCGAGAAGCGTGACTGCCCATACCGATGACGTTCAGTTCACCGTCCGGCAATACTTCCCCGACCAGAACCGCCACCTTGGTTGTGCCGATATCCAGTCCGACAATCAAATTCCTATCTGCGGTGTTGGTCATGCACTTTCTCTTCGCTCTTCTTCCAGCCAACTGCCATTCCGGTGTCGTATCGAAGATCCACGTAGGCGACTTGCGCACGGGGTTCGATAACCGGGAAGGCATCGATAAACCGCTGCAGCCGGAGCGCAATGTCATTGCGTCCCAGGAACAGCTTGATATTGCCATCCAGGGTCAGTTCCCAGGCATGGCGGGGGGTCAGATTCACCCCCAGCAACTTGTATCCCTTGGCAGCCAGTTGCGACTCGTACTGCCGACTTTCTTTCAACACCCGGGCGGCCTGGTCATCCGGCCCTGACAGCTGCAACAGCGGTGTCTTGACCCGATCTGGGGCACTGAATACCTTGCCCTTGGTGTTGACGAAGCGGTTGCCATTCCAGCGAGCCGCCACATCTTGTTCCGTGAGGTAGATCTTGATCTTGTTCGGCCACTTCTTTCGTACCGAGACCGAGGCCACCCATGGCAGGGCGTTGAGCCTTGCCTGCAATTCGTTGACGTCCAATTCGAAGAAGTTGCGCAGCTCGGCGCCATCCAGCACGGCCATCCGCAGCTCTTCGGTTTGCAAATACTGGTG
The DNA here is from genome assembly GCF_027705905.1 of Aeromonas sp. Y293-4. Classification (NCBI taxonomy): domain Bacteria; kingdom Pseudomonadati; phylum Pseudomonadota; class Gammaproteobacteria; order Aeromonadales; family Aeromonadaceae; genus Aeromonas; species Aeromonas sp. Y293-4. The sequence goes on from NZ_JAPDCI010000006.1 coordinate 113,854, forward strand.
TTGCCCCTGCAGCAACAGCTCGCTCATGGGCAACCGGTTGGCATCTGTCAGCCAACCTTTAACATCCAGCGCCGTCCGGTAGCAGCCCCATATCACCAGCAGGAAAAATGCTACCCCTGCGATGAAGCCACCCTTGGTGCGCCCCTGTGCCCTTGCCTCCACCCGATCGATCCCCGTGTAACGCGCTAAACCGGCCTTTGACAGACCGGTTCGCCATTATATAGGCCCCGGCTTGGCGGTCAAAATACTCATTGGGCCCTCAGGCGCCAGATTTCATGCTATCTATGCTCAATTTCATCTCTCCGAGACGACGAGCCAGCGCCCCGACGTTCCCGGCGCCTTGAGTCAGCACCAAATCCCCCTCGCCGATCAGGTCGGCCAGTACGGCTGGCACGTCATCCGGTGTGGCGACGAAGATGGGTTCCAGGTTGCCACGCGAGCGAATGGAGCGGCACAGTGCCCGTCCATCAGCGCCCGGGATCGGCTCCTCACCGGCAGCATAAACCTCCAGCATCACCAGCACGTCTACCTTGGAGAGCACATCGGCGAAGTCCTCGTAGAGGTCGCGGGTGCGGGTATAACGGTGCGGCTGGAACACCATCACCAGACGCTTCTCGGGCCAACCGGCACGGGCGGCGTTGATGGTGACCTTCACTTCGCTCGGGTGGTGACCGTAATCGTCCACCAGCATCGCCTTGCCGCGACCGGTTTCAAACTCGCCATACTGCTGGAAGCGGCGACCGACCCCTTCAAATTTGGCCAGTGCAGAGATGATGGCCTCGTCGCTGACCCCGTCCTCTGTCGCGACAGCTATCGCCGCTGCGGCGTTCAATGCGTTGTGAATACCCGGCAAATTGAGGGTCACCTGCAGCTCACCCGCCTCTTTGCGGCGAACACGGAAGCAGCTGTGGTTGGTGGTCTGGACAAAATCCAGCACCTGTACATCGGCATCGTTGGAGAGACCGTAGGTCAGGGTCGGACGGGCAATCTCGGGCAACATGCCACGGATCACAGGATCATCGATGCAGACCACCGCCAGTCCGTAGAAGGGCAGGTTGTGCAGAAACTCGATGAAGGTGGCCTTCAGCTTGGAGAAATCACCGCCGTAGGTATCCATGTGATCCGCTTCGATGTTGGTCACGATAGAGACCATCGGCTGCAGATGCAGGAAAGAGGCGTCGCTCTCGTCCGCCTCAGCGATCAGGTAGCGGCTGCTGCCCAGTCGGGCATTGGTACCGGCACTGTTGAGCAGGCCACCGATGACGAAGGTCGGGTCGCGGTCGGCTTCGGCATAGATGCTCGCCACCAGACTGGTGGTGGTGGTCTTGCCGTGGGTACCGGCAATGGCGATACCGTGACGGAAACGCATCAGCTCGGCCAGCATCTCGGCGCGGCGTACGACCGGGATCCGCAGTTCGCGGGCGGCCAGCAGCTCCGGGTTGTCCTGCTTGATGGCGGTAGAGACCACCACCACGCTGGCACCCTCAACGTGTTCGGCACTGTGGCCGACAAAGATGTGGGCGCCCAGTCCGGCCAACCGCTCGGTCACGGCGTTGCGAGCCAGATCAGAACCCGTTACCTGATACCCTTCGTTGGCAAGCACTTCGGCAATCCCGCCCATACCGGCACCACCGATGCCGATAAAGTGGATGCGACGCACGCGGCGCATTTCGGGGATCACAGTACGCAGTTTTGCCAGTTCAACCTTGGTCATAATCGTCTCTTTAGTCTGCCGCAGGCCATGCGCCGTCAAAGCGCGGCTGCACGGCGGCATCAATACATACAGGTACAAGGCTGCACGGTGTCACCGCTGCAACCTTGCTCATCAATCTTTACCACGCTGCCCGGTTGCGAGCTGTTTGCACTCATCTGCAACCCGCTCGGCCGCATCGGTGATGGCGACGCGGCGAGCCGCTTTCGCCATGTTAAACAGGGTCTCCCTGCGACCAGCCAGCCAGGTCAGACGCGCCGCCAGCGATGCGGTATTCAGCTCGGACTGGGGCAGGAACTCGGCCGCACCGCCGTCGACCAGAGTCAAGGCGTTACGGGTCTGGTGATCATCCACCGCATGGGGCAGCGGCACGAAAATGGCAGCCACACCGGCGGCAGCCACTTCGGAAACAGTCAGGGCACCGGCACGGCAAACCACCAGGTCGGCCCAAGCGTAGGCGCTGGCCATATCCTTGATAAATTCACTCACCTCGGCATTGATGCCGTGCTGGGCATAGGCAGCAGAGACAGTCTCGGCATTGCCCTTGCCACACTGGTGACGCACTTCAATAGGCACGCCGGATGCCGCCACCGCAGCAGGTACCTGCTCGTTGAGCACCCGCGCTCCCAGACTGCCGCCCACGATCAGCAGATGCAGTGGCTCATCCCCGCTGCGCAGTTGCGGATCCGGCAGGGCGACCACTTCGGGACGCACCGGATTGCCCACCACAGCGGTACGACGGCTCGGCGCGAAGGCGCCCGGAAATGCCATCAACACCCGCCTGGCGATACGGGCCAGCAACTTGTTGGTCATGCCAGCAGCAGCATTCTGCTCATGGAGCAGCAGCGGGATGCCGGAGAACCAGGCCGCCACGCCACCCGGGCCGGAAGCAAAACCACCCATGCCGAGCACCACATCAGGGCGAACGGTCTTGAGCACCTGACGCGCCTGCAAGATCGATTTGACGATGCGATAGGGCGCAACCAGCAGTCGCTTGATGCCGTTGCCACGCACCCCCTGAATATCGATGAAGGAGATGGGATAACCGTGGGCGGGCACCAGTTCCGCCTCCATCCGGTCAGCAGTGCCGAGCCAGTGGACAGTCCAGCCCTGGGCCTTCAGGCGATCGGCCACGGCCAGACCGGGGAACACATGCCCACCGGTACCACCTGCCATCACCAACAGAGTCTTGCTCACTAAACCTCCCGCACGCGCGCCTGGGCTGTCGCCTGACGCAACTCAAAATCGATTCGAATCAACATGCTCACCGCCACCGACATGATGATGAGACTGGAACCACCGTAACTGACCAGCGGCAGGGTCAAGCCCTTGGTTGGCATCATGCCGCTGGCCGCGCCAACGTTGACGAAGGTCTGGAAGCTGAACCAGATGCCGATGCCGATCGCCAGATAACCGTCATAGAGCCGCTCGGCCACCAGCGCGCGATGCCCCAGCTTGAGCGCCTTGACCGCCAGCGCAAAAATCAGGAACAGGGCTCCCAGCACCCCGACGTAACCCAGCTCTTCACCGAGGATCGCAAACACGAAGTCGGTGTGCGCTTCCGGCAGGTACTCCATCTTCTGGATAGAGTTGCCAAGCCCTTCGCCAAACCAGCTGCCACGACCAAACGCCATCAGCGACTGGGTCAACTGGTAGCCGCTGCCGAACGGATCGGCCCAAGGATCCATAAAGGAGGTCACCCGCCGCATCCGGTAGGGCTCGACGATGATCAGCATCACCACCGAACCGAGGCCCGCGCCGATCAGGGTCAAAAACTGTCCCAATCGGGCACCGGCCAGAAACAGCATGCCGAACGAGGTAACGAACATCACCACGGTGGAACCCAGGTCCGGCTGCAACAGCAGCAAGACCGCCAGCACCCCAAACACCGCCAGCGGTTTCAGGAAGCCGATCCAGGCTTCGCGCACTTCGCTCTGGCGCCGCACCAGATAACCGGCCAGATAGACAAACAGCGCCAGCTTGCCAAACTCGGCAGGCTGCAGGTTGAAGGGGCCAAGCGGCAACCAGCGCACCGCACCGTTGACGTTGCGGCCCACCAGCAGCACCAGCACCAGCATCAAGATCGCCAGCAGCAGCATGGGGCCGTTGTGCTGTTGCCAGCGCGCCATCGGCACCTGCAACACAAACCAGGAGATACCGAGCGCCATCACCAGAAACAGGGCATGACGCTTCACAAACATGAAGGGGTCATCCCCCAGCGCAATCCCTTCGGGGATCGACGCCGAGGCCACGATGACCACCCCGACCGCCATCAGGGAGAGCGCCAGCAGTACCAGCTGCCGATCGTAGAGACCGGCAGGACGCGCCGGTAACAACCAGCGCTGGAACAGACCTGCTGCTGCACGAAGGGCGTTCATAGCGCCAGCACCATCTCGGTGAAGCGATCGCCGCGCACCTCGAACGACTTGAACTGATCGAGGCTGGCACAGGCCGGCGCCAGCAGCACCCAGTCACCGGGCTTGGCATCGGCAGCCGCTTTGGCAACCGCAGCGGCCAGGTCGGCCACCCGTTCGGTCTGCTCGCCCAGTGCCAGCAGCACCTCGGCATCCTGACCAAAGCAGTACATGTGATCGATCTGGTTGCCTAGCAGCGCCTGGATCGGGCCAAAATCCTGCCCCTTGCCCTGACCACCGGCCAGCAGCAGCAGGCGCCCCTTGACCGACTCGCGCACACCGGCAACGGCAGCCAGCGTGGCCCCCACGTTGGTGGCTTTGGAGTCGTTGATCCAGCGCACCCCGTTCACCTCCCGCACGAAGCGGGCACGATGGGGCAAGCCCTCGAAACGACGCAGCACGGTAAGCTGAGCCGCACGGGGAATACCGACCGCATCGCACAGCGCCATGGCCGCAAGGGCGTTGGCCTGATTGTGGGCACCGACGATCTTCATCTCGTCCACCGCCAGCAGCGGTTCACCGTGCAGGGTCAGCCAGTAGCGGCCATCCAGCAGGCAACGGCCATAACCATTGCAGTCGAGACCAAAGCTCTGCCACACCTGACCCACATCGGGCAGGGTCTGGGCATCGTCACGATTGACCAGAATGTGTTTGGAGTACTGATGGATCTCCATCTTGGCGGCGCGATAGTCGGCCATACCCTGATAGCGATCCATGTGATCTTCGGAGAGGTTCAGCACCACGGAGGCGGCAGCACGCAAACTGTGAGTAGTTTCCAGCTGGAAGCTGGAGAGCTCCAGCACGCAGAGATCCATCGGCTGCTTGAGCAGCTCCAGCGCAGGCGTGCCGATATTGCCGCCCACACCGACATTGAGGCCGGCTTCGGCAATCATCTCGCCCACCAGGGTAGTGACAGTGCTCTTGCCGTTCGAGCCGGTGATGGCGATGACCGGGGTCTGGGTCTCGCGCACAAACAGCTCGATATCACCGACGATCTGCACGCCACACTCGGCAGCTGCTTTCAGTTCGGGGGTCGCCAGCGCGATACCCGGGCTCGCGACGATCATGTGCGCCTGCTTGAGCAGCCCCTCGTCGAGCCCGTGGATCAGCTCCACCTCCGGCGGCAGTTGCTCCTTGCCGGGCGGGTTGGCGCGGGTATCCATCACCAGTGGCGTCACGCCACGGCCGAGGAAGTAATCGACACAGGAGAGCCCGGTTTTGCCCAATCCGATGATGATGACCATGGCCTTACCTCACCTTCAGGGTGGCAAGACCCAGCAGCACCAGCACGAGGGTGATGATCCAGAAGCGCACGATGACGCGCGGCTCCGGCCAGCCCTTCTTCTCGTAGTGGTGATGGATCGGCGCCATGCGGAAGATCCGCACGCCGCGCAGCTTGTAAGACCCCACCTGCAGGATCACCGAGACAGTCTCCATCACGAAGACACCGCCCATGATCACCAGCAGGAACTCCTGGCGTACCAGCACGGCGATGGTGCCGAGCGCGCCGCCCAATGCCAGGGAACCGACGTCCCCCATGAAGACCTGTGCCGGATAGGTGTTGAACCAGAGAAAGCCCAGACCAGCCCCGACAATGGCGGTACAGACGATCACCAGCTCGGAGGTATAGGGCACGTAGGGAATGTGCAGGTAGCTGGCAAAGTTGACGTTACCGGTAGCCCAGGCGATCAGGGCAAAGCCCCCCGCCACCATCACGGTCGGCATGATGGCCAGGCCATCGAGACCGTCGGTCAGGTTGACCGCGTTGGAGGTGCCAACGATGACAAAGTAGGTCAGCACGATAAACATCAGGCCAAGCTGCGGCATCACATCCTTGAGGAAAGGCACCACCAGCTGGGTTTGGCCCTCATGGGTTGCGGTCGCATAGAGGAACACCGCCACCGCCAGCGCTACCGCGGATTGCCAGAAATACTTCCAGCGCGCGATCAGGCCGTCGGTATTCTTGCGCACCACCTTGAGGTAGTCGTCGGCAAAGCCGATGGCGCCGTAGGCACCCAGCACAAACAGCACCAGCCAGACATAGGGGTTGTCGAGGCGGCACCAGAGCAGCACAGACGTGAAAATCGCCGCAATGATCATCAGGCCACCCATAGTCGGGGTGCCCCGCTTGCTGAGGTGGGACTCGGGACCGTCGTTGCGGATCACCTGACCAAACTTCAGGATCTGCAGGCGACGGATCAGGCGTGGCCCCATCCAGAGGGCAACCCCCAGTCCGGTGATGATCGACAGGATGGCGCGAAACGTCAGGTAGGAGAAGACGTTGAAGAAGGTGAAGTGCGGGGTGAGCAGTTCGGCCAGCCAGACTAGCATGTGGCTGACTCCTGATGGCCTTTGACCATCTCGACGATATCTTCCATGCGGGAGCCACGGGCGCCCTTGACCAGAATCGAAATTTCCTGATGTGTATTTATCATTTGCGCAAGCACTTCAAACAACGACGCCTTGTTATCGAAATGTCGGCCAGCCGCGGCATCTGCGGTGTGGCGACTCTCTTCCCCCACTGTCAGCACGGCATCCAGACCGCGCTCGCGGGCATGACGGCCAACCCGGGCGTGTTGCTCGGCAGACTCCTCACCCAGTTCCCGCATATCACCGAACACCAGTACCTTGAAGCCGCCCATGGCGGTCAGGGCATCGATGCCCGCCAGCACGGACTCCACGCTGGCATTGTAGGTATCATCCACCAGAGTCAGACCGCCCCAGCGCTGGACGCAGAAGCGCCCCTTGACCGGTGCCATCTGTTCCAGCCCCGCCTTGACACAGGCGAGGGATGCGCCGAGGGCCAGACAGCCCGCGGCGGCAGCCAACGCATTGGCCACGTTGTGGCGACCCGGGATCGCCAGAGTCAGGCTCAGCTCACCCTGCGGAGTCACCATCACGAACTCGGCACAACCCTGAGTGTTGAGAACTACATCGCGAGCATGGAACGGCTGGCTCTGATCTTCGATGGAGAAGGCGCACTGAATGCCGCGTTCCCGCCACTTCGGCCAGAATTCGTTGTCGGCATTGACGATGGCGGTGCCGCCCTCGCTCAAGCCCTCAAAAATTTCGCTCTTGGCGTGAAACACCCCTTCCAGCGAGCCGAAGCCCTCCAGATGGGCCGCCGCCACATTGTTGATGATGGCGGCATCGGGTTTGGCCAGTGAAGTGGTCCAGGCGATCTCGCCCGGATGGTTGGCACCCAGCTCCATCACCGCAAACTTGTGTTGCGGCTCGAGGCGCAGCAGGGTGAGCGGCACGCCCACCTCGTTGTTGAAGTTGCCAGCGGTGGCCAGCACTTCCCCTTCGTTGCGCAGGATGGCGGTTGCCATCTCCTTCACCGTGGTCTTGCCGCAGCTGCCGGTAATGGCCAGCACTTTCGGGTTGATACGCTCGCGCACCAGTTTGCCGAGTCGGCCCAGTCCTTTCAGACTGTCGGCTACCACCAGCTGGGGGATGGCCAGCGGCAGCTCACGCTCGACCAGCAGGGCAGAGGCCCCAGCCTGAACGGCCTGCTCGCAAAAATCGTGGGCATCGAAGCGCTCGCCGCGCAGGGCAACGAACAGGGCTCCCGCGCCCAGAGTGCGGGTGTCGGTACTGACGACGGTGATCTCGCCATCGTTACCAATCAGACGGGCATCGAGTACCTGCGCCAGCTCGGCAAGCCTGAGGGTCATCATTTGAATGACTCCAATAATGTGTGCAAGGCGGCAGCGACGGTTTCCCGGTCGCTGTAGTGCCGCTTGTCGGTTCCAATGATCTGATAATCCTCGTGACCCTTACCGGCCACCAGGATGATGTCCTGTTTGCTCGCCTGACCGATGGCCAGCGAAATCGCCTTGACCCGGTCGTGCTCCACCTGCACCGCAGCAGGATCGCGAAGACCCGCCACCATGTCGGCCATGATCCGGGCCGGCTCCTCGGTACGGGGATTGTCGTCGGTCAGGATCACGCGATCCGCATACTGCTCGGCCATAGCGGCCATCATGGGGCGCTTGCCGCGATCGCGGTCGCCACCACAACCGACCAGACACCAGAGCTGCCCTGTGCAGTGCACCCGCAGGGCCTGCAATGCCTTCTCCAGTGCATCAGGGGTGTGGGCGTAATCGACCACCGCCAGCGGCGTATCGCCACCGCCAAAACACTCCATGCGACCGGTCACCGGCTGCAATTGAGGCGCTGTCGCCAGCAGTTCGTTGAAGTCGTGACCGAGCACCAGCATCACGCCCATCGCGGCCAGCACATTGCTGACGTTGAAGCGCCCGAGCAAGGGGGCGGATAATACACCATTCCCCCAGCTGGAGTTAATCTGCGCACGAAAACCTTGCTGGTGAAAATCGAGCTGCTGCGCCGTTAATTGACGGCCAGAATGGTGTTCAATCGGGCCATCCACACTGAAGGCCACCGCTGCCGGGTATTTTTCGAGCCACTTGGCACCCAACTCGTCATCACGGTTAATCACCGCATTCGACTCATCGACCAGCTGCAACAGCTGCTCCTTGGCGGCGCCATAGGCCTCCATGGTGCCGTGGTAGTCGAGGTGATCCCGGCTCAGGTTGGTAAAAACAGCAGCGGCAAACGGCAGCGCGGCGACGCGATGCTGCACCAGACCGTGGCTTGAAACCTCCATCGCTACCAGGTCCGCGCCCTGATCTTGCAGCGCAGCCAGATTGGCTTGCACCTGCACGGCGCTGCCGGTGGTATTTTCCGCTTCGATCAAATTGCCGAACAGGCCGTTGCCGATGGTGCCCATCACACCCGCCTTGCCACCCAGCAGGGTGCGCCAGTTGGCGACCAGCAGCGCCGTAGTGCTCTTGCCATTGGTGCCGGTGATCCCGACCAGATCCAGTTTTTTGGCTGGTTGATCGTAGAAATAACCTGCAAGAGCAGAGAGGTGAGCGGGCAGATCCCGCATCCCAATACAGGGAACCGGAGTCGATGGTGGGATAAATTCACCATCCTCCTCAAACACAACAGCGGTCGCTCCTTGAGCCACCGCCTGTTCGATAAACCGTCTGCCATCCACCTGATGGCCGCGAATGGCCACGAAGAGCGAGCCGGGGCCAACCCGCCGACTATCCAGCTGGATATCGGTCAGGGTGAGCGCCGGCGCCTGGATACCGAAGGGGCGCAGTAATGCATCAAGTGCGCGGGACAAGAGAAGCCTCCGTACGGGCAAGTTTGGTGGGCACCGCTGGCGGCACCGCATCGGGACGAATATTGAAGAGCTGCAGCACCCCGCCCATGGCCTCTGCAAACGGTGGGGTCGCCACGGCGCCGCCATAGTAGGCGCTACCTTTTGGCTCGTTGATCACCACCACCATGACGAAACGGGGATCACTGGCGGGTGCGAAACCGGCAAACCAGGCCATGTAATCCTTGCCATAGCCACCGGCGACGGCGACCTTGGCGGTACCACTCTTGCCACCGACCCGATAGCCCGGGATCTTGGCTTTTGGAATAGCGTTGTCGACCACATACTCCAGCGCCTGCAACATGGCAGCGGCGTTGTTGTGATCAATCACCTGCTCACCCTTGGGCGGCGTAGTCACCTTGACGATGGAGAGCGGCACCCGTTTGCCCTTGTTAGCCAGGGTGGCGTAGGCGGAAGCCAGCTGCAGCGGGGTGACCCGCAGACCATAACCGAACGAGAGGGTTGCCCGCTCGATATCGGACCAGCGACGACGCTGGGGCAGCATGCCGCTGCTCTCGCCCATCAGCCCGCTGCCGGTATCCATACCGAAACCGAACATGCTGAGGGTGTTGATCATCTCCTGCGCCGGCATCCGCAGCGCGATGCGCGACATACCGATGTTGGAGGAGTAGCGCAGGATATCGTAGAGGTTGGTCGCCTTGTGGATACTGACGTCCTTGATCTGCTTGGCACCGATAAAGAGCGGCCCACCAGGAATGAAATCTTTCCAGCTGGTGACACCTGCCTGCAAGGCACTGAGCAAAATCAATGGCTTGACGGTCGAACCAGGCTCGTAGGTATCAGTCACCACCCGGTTGCGTACCCGGAAGCTCTGATACTGGCCGCGGTTGTTCGGGTTATAGGAGGGGGTGTTGACCATGGCGAGCACTTCACCGGTCTTGATATCCAGCATCACCATGGAACCGGAGGTCGCCTTGTTCTCGTCGGTTGCCCGCTTGAGGGCACGGTAGGCCAGAGCCTGCACCCGCTGATCGATACTGAGCTGCAGATCGTTGGCGTTCTTGCCCTCTTTGACGATGCCAAGCCGCTCGATGACGCGCCCCTGACGATCCTTGCGCACCCGCATTTCGCCGGGTGTCGCCGTCAGCCATTCGTTGTAGCTGCGCTCGATCCCTTCAATACCGCTGCCATCGATGTTGGTCACCCCCACCAGATGGGCGCTGATCTCGCCGGTCGGGTAGAAGCGGCGCGCTTCTGGGCGCAGGTAGACGCCACCCAGCTTGAGCCCCTTGATATATTCCGCCACCGCAGGAGTAACCTGACGCTGCAGATAGACGAAGCGCTTGCTGGGGTTGGCGATGCGGTGTTTGAGGGTATTGATGTCGAGCTTGAGCACGGCAGAAAGTGCCAGCCAGGCTCGCTCATTATTGATGGCACCGGATTCATGCACCGTCTTGGGATCAGCCCAGACCGCCTCGACCGGTACCGAAACCGCCAGCTGCTCGCCGTTGCGATCGGTGATCATGCCGCGCACCGCCTGGGTAGAGGTGGTACGCAGGGAGCGCATGTCACCCTCCTGACGCAGACGATCCGGATTGATCACCTGGATCCAGGCCAGGCGCAGGATCAAACCCACAAACGCGATGCCGATAAACACCGCAAGCGTGCGAAAGCGCCACGGATAGATCGATGGCGCTTTGACATTCGCTTTGGCAGCTTTGGCTGTAGCCTTGCGTTTCATGGTTGGGTAATTACCTTCTCGGTGGTCACCAGCGGACGACCCATCTGCAACTTGTCCATCGCCAGACTCGCCACCCGGGAGTGTTCAGCCAGGGTGCCCTGCTCCAGCAGCAGGTGGCGCCATTCGATATTGAGGCGATCCTCTTCCGCCATCAGATCGTTCTGCTTGGCCGTCAGACCGCGGGTCATGTTGGTCACCAGGATCACGGCAAACGCGGTCACCAGCACGGCGACCGACAGAAAAATCTGCAGCTTGTGCCGCCAGAGATCGGCAACGATCTCCTTGGCCAGATGAACACGCACTTCGCTCATCGCTTACTCCGCCAGCCGTTCGGCAACCCGCAGCACCGAGCTGCGTGACCGGCTGTTTTCAGATACTTCATGATCAGAAGGCTTGAGTGCCTTGCCGACCGACTTCAATTTGCGACCGCCAGCCAGCTGGGCCTCGGTCAACGGAATGCCGTAAGGCACTTCCGGCCCCTTCTCGTGCTTGCGGATGAAATGCTTTACCAATCGGTCTTCCAACGAATGGAAGCTGATAACCGACAGACGGCCATGTGGTGCCAACACTTCCAGTGCACCGTTGAGCGCGGTTTCGATCTCGTCCAGCTCGCTGTTGATATAGATGCGAATGGCCTGGAAACTGCGGGTTGCCGCATGCTTGCCCTTCTCCTTGCTCGGATTGACCCGGGCAATCATCTCCGCCAGTTGACGGGTACGCACATAAGGCTCGGTCACACGGTCATGCACGATGGCGCGGGCGATCTTCTTGGCAAAACGCTCCTCACCGAAGGTCTTCAGCACCCAGGCGATGTCATCCACATCGGCCTTGGCCAGCCACTCGGCGGCGCTCTGACCGGAGGTGGGGTCCATCCGCATATCGAGAGGACCATCTTTCATAAAGCTGAAGCCGCGCTCGGCATCATCCAGCTGGGGTGAAGAGACCCCCAGATCCAGCAGGAAGCCATCCACCTTGCCCAGCAAACCGCGCTCATCCAGATAGGAGGCGATGCCGGAGAAGGGGCCGTGCACGACTTCGAAGCGGGGATCCTGGATCTTGGCCGCTTCGGCGATCGCCTGGGGATCGCGGTCGATGGCGATCAGGCGGCCATTGGGGCCAAGGTGCTGCAGGATCAGACGAGAATGACCACCACGGCCAAAAGTACCGTCGACGTAGACACCGTCCGGCTTGATGGCCAGACCTTCAACGGCTTCGTGCAGCAGCACTGTGATGTGTTCAGCGGCTTGGGTCATTTATAAAGAGAAATCCTGTAGTCGTGGTGAGCTTGCCCAATCGTCCCCGGGCAGACCCAAGATGTCGTCATTGACCTGTTGTTGCCAGCGGGCTTCATCCCACAGCTCAAACTTGTTGAGCTGGCCCACCAGCATGATTTTCTTGTCCAGCCCCGCATGGTTGCGCAGTGGCTGGCTGAGCAGCAGACGGCCATTGCCATCCAGCTCGCATTCGGTTGCATGTCCCAGCAGCAGTCGCTGCAAGCGGCGCTCTTGCGGATTCATGCTGGAGAGAGTCTTGAGCTTGCGCTCGACCTCTTCCCATTCATTCAGGGGATAAAGCAGCAAACAGGGATGGGCAATATCGATGGTGCAGACCAGCTGGCCGTCGCTTTCATCGCGCAGCCAATCACGGAATTTGGTCGGAATTGCCAGCCGCCCTTTACTGTCCAGGCTGATGGCATGAGCGCCACGCAACAAATTGCAGTCCCTGAAGGTGAGTGAGCAGGCAGATTGCCCCTCTAAAAACCACTTTGATCCACTTTTCCCCACCTTGAAGTTTAAGGACGTGCAGGGGGCTTTTCAAGCAAGGAGATGGGACAGAGGGAACATATTGACGCAGCAATTGCATACCGCGGATTGAGTGGGTTGATTTTCCACAAGTTATTTGGCGTTAAACTCTGGTGATTAATTGAAATAAGTGAATGAACTGAGAACATACACAATATGTGGGTGCGAACAACCATCCTCGGTTCTATCACCATCTATCGCTGCCATCGTGCCAAATACAAAACTATTCGATTGATTTAAAACATATAATTTCATTCAAAATGACAAGGTCGAAAATATCCTGCCAACGAAGCCATATTTTCTCATGCATAAAAAAGAGCCCCGCGATAAATCGCGGGGCTCTTCGGAATGAGGTCGGAGTCGGCCTGTAAGCCGGGTTCTGTACCGGGTTGCCCCGGGTAGCAATCATTCCTCTAGGCCAGCAATCGCTCGCTGGCTCAAGCAACCTACCCGCCCCCAACGCGGGCCGCGCCAATAGGGGCCTATTTGGTCTTGCTTCGGGTGGAGTTTACCGTGCCACGAACTGTTACCAGTCGCGCGGTGCGCTCTTACCGCACCCTTTCACCCTTACCTGATCCCTTGCGGGCCATCGGCGGTCTGCTCTCTGTTGCACTGGTCGTAGGCTCACGCCCCCCAGGCGTTACCTGGCACCCTGCCCTGTGAAGCCCGGACTTTCCTCCCCTCCGCCCGTCTGTCCCGAGGGACACAACGACGAAGCAGCGATTGCCCAGCCAACTCCGAGGCGCGGATTATAGCCTTGCGATACGCACGGGGTAAACCGGCAATTCCCGTTTACAGCCATTTATCGCGCTTTGGCCCCCGTTTATAGGCTGACTGATTGTCGATACAAGGGATTGCTCAGGTCAAAAAACAGTCTGACGACCTATTAACCGACTCAATAGTGCTCGAGACCGTATTTATAGAGGGCATTCTTCTTCACGCCGTGGATCTCGGCGGTCAGGGCAGCCGCTTTTTTCAGTGGCAGCTCAGTCACCAGCAGACCCAGAGTACGGATCGCCTCGGCTGGCAGATCCTCTTCTTCTTTGGAGGCACCAGCCACGACCAGCACGATCTCGCCGCGGCAGCGGTTGTCATCCTCACCGAGCCAGGTCAGCATTTCGGACGCTGGCAGACCATGGATAGACTCGAAGGTCTTGGTCAGCTCACGGCACACCACCACCTGACGCTCGCCGAGAATGCGAGCAATCGCTTCCACTGTATCCTGCACACGGCGCGGGGATTCGTAGAACACCAGCGAGCGGGTGTCTTCAATAACGGCTTGCAGGCGATCGTCACGTCCCTTGCTCTTGGCGGGCAGGAAGCCTTCAAAGGCAAAGCGATCGGTGGGCAGACCGGCCGCGCTCAAGGCGGTGATGGCGGCACAGGGACCGGGCAGCGGCACCACTTTGACCCCGGCTTCACGACAGCGGGTGACCAAGTGATAACCGGGGTCGCTGATGAGCGGGGTGCCGGCATCGGAGACCAGCGCAACACTCTTGCCCTCTTTGATCCGGCCGATCAGCACATCGGCTTTCTGCTGCTCGTTGTGATCGTGCAGGGCGAAGGTCGGCACCGAGATTTGGTAGTGGCTGAGCAGAATACCGGTATGACGGGTATCTTCGGCTGCCACCAGATCGACACTGCGTAAAATGTCCAATGCACGCTGGGTGATGTCCGCCAGATTGCCGATCGGAGTGGGGACTATATACAGGGTTGGGATGTCACTCATGGGATCTCCGAGTGCCCCGACAATTGTGTCGCCATATTGGCCCGTTTACACTATGGGGAACTTCAACACTGGTCGGGGAATGAACTTGAACCGGGTTACAAAGCAGCTAAGTGTATCACGACTCTTCGGCATCATACTCGCGGCAGTACTGCTCGCCGCCTGTGCGTCGGAGCCCAATCAACCGTCAGGGCAGTCAGGCATGCCCTCTGCGTTCTCCAATCTGACCAAGAATGCCCAGTGGTATCTTGAGCAGGTGGATCCGGCCAAGCCGGCCGAGGCTTTTACCTGGCAGATGCTGGCGGCACGCAGCTATCTGGCGCTGGGCCAGGCCAAACCGGCCTCGGCACTGTTCCAGCAATTGCAGAAGCAGGCCAAGGATCCCGTTCAGAAGGCACAGCTGCAACTGCTGCAAGCCCATCTGTTGCTGGCGCAAGGCCACGCCAATCAGGCGCTGATCCTGCTGGAAGGCAAACCCGAGGTAGTGCTGGATGCCGATACCCAGAAGGATTGGTATCGCCAGCGCGTCGTACTGCAGCTCGACATCAACAACAAGTTTGGCGCAGCCAAGTCGTTGATTGCACTGGAGCCCTACCTCAATCAGAGCGAGCAGGCCACCAACCATCAGCAAATCTGGTCGTTGCTCAAAAGCATGACCCCCTCCACCCTGCAGGCACTGGAAGAAGCACCAGCCCCTGATGTGACCACCGGCTGGTTGCGACTGGCGGCACTGGTCAACGAGTTTGGCGCCCAGCCGAACCTGCTGGCCCGCCAACTGGCAGGCTGGAAGCGCGACTTCCCCAACCATCCAGCCCAGAAAGATATGCCGGCAGGATTGGGCGATCTGGCTGCAACTGCCAGCACCTCAGTGCAACAGATCGCTGTGCTGCTGCCCCTCTCCGGCAATCTGGAGCCGCAGGGCGCCGCCATCCGTAACGGTATGTTGATGTCTTATAAGGAAAATCAAGGGCAATTCACCCTGAACTTCTACGACACCCAGAGCAAGTCGACCGGCGACCTTTATAAGCAGGCGATTCAGGAAGGGGCTGACATGATCATAGGCCCGCTGCTGAAAGACCGGGTCGAGGAGCTGCTCAAGGCCAATCCGACCGTGCCGGTACTGGCACTCAACGAGCTGGACAAGCCGGTCGTCAACGACACCACCTACTACTTCTCCCTCTCTGCCGCCGCAGATGCCGCGCAGGCAGCTCAGTACCTTTACACCCAGGGCTACCGCAAACCGCTGCTGATCGCCGCCCAGGGTCGGATCGGTTACAGCAGTATCAAAGCGTTCGAGCAGAGCTGGGCCACCCTGAGCCAGGATAAGCCGGTGGTTGCCACCTTCGGTGCCCGCAACGAAGTACAGGGGATGGTCAAGAATGCCCTGAGCGGCCGCTCTACCGCCCGTGCTGGCGAGGTAGTGCAACTCTCTGATGCCGCACCGCGCAGCATCGATGCCGTTTATGTGGTGGCCAACAGCCTGGAAACCCGGATGATCAAGCCCTACGTGGATGTCTCGGTCAATCCGATGGGCAGCCTGCCCATCTACACCAGCTCCCGCGGCTACGACAGCGCCGCCACCGAGGTCGCCTCCGAGCTCAACGGCATGCATATCGCCGATATGCCGCTGCTGCTAGGCGGCTACGAGAAACAGCGCGAGCAGATCGCCCTGCTCTGGCCGCAGACTCAGGGCGACCTGCTGCGTCTGTTTGCCATGGGCTACGATGCCGTCAGCCTGGCTGAGAACCTGCAGCAGATGCGCAAGGTGGGTGGCATGCAGCAGGCCGGCATGAGCGGTCAGCTGAGCGTGGATGCCCAGGGCAATATCGTGCGGATGCTGAGCTGGGGTACTTACCAGAACGGCAAACTGGTCGACGAGAACGCCGTTCAGCAACTGGAGGAGCCCTCCAATGAAGGAACTATGGAAACGGATACGCCAGCAGTTGCCGAGCCTGTTCCCCTCACCAACGAGCAAGGGACAGCACTTTGAACAAGTCGCTGAACGCTGGTTGCAGGCTCGGGGCCTGCAACCGGTAGCTCGCAACTACCGCTGTCGTGGCGGTGAAATAGATCTCATCATGCACCAGGGCCAGACCCTGGTGTTTGTTGAGGTGCGCTACCGGGCCACCGGCAGCCATGGCGGGGCCGCCAGCTCGGTCACCCGCAGCAAACAGCACAAGATCATGCTGGCAGCGCGCCACTATTTGAAGCAACATGCCATCAACGAGGCCAATCAGGCCTGCCGATTCGATGTGATTGCGTTCGAGGGCGACCAGCCAGCCTGGATCCAGAACGCATTTTAAGAGGACCCTATGACTGATCGCATCAAAGAGAACTACACCGAAAGCATCCAGACCAAGATAGCCGCCGCCGAGGCGCTGCCGGATGCCATCCATACTGCAGCCCAGATGATCACCATCTGCCTGCTCAATGGCCACAAGGTGCTGGCATGCGGTAACGGTCCTTCTGCCGCACTGGCGCAACTGTTCATCTCCGAGCTGGTCAACTGCTACGAGACCCAGCGCCCCTCCCTGCCCGGCATGGCCCTGACCCCGGACATGGCGACCATCAGCGCCATCGCCACCGACCACGGTTTTGAAGAGGTCTACGCCAAGCAGATCCGCGCGCTGGGCCAGCCTGGCGACATTCTGGTGGTCATCACCACCTCCGGCCACAGCCGCAGCCTGATCAAGGCCGCCGAAGCCGCCCTCTCCCGCGACATGACCATAGTGGTGCTGAGCGGGGGTGACGGTGGCGAAATGGCAGGTCTGCTCGGCCCGAACGATGTGGAGATCCGTGTTCCCTCCGCCCGTCGCCCTCGCATTCTGGAAGTGAACCTGTTGACCCTGCACTGCCTGTGTGATCTCATCGACCAGACACTTTTCCCGCAACAGGAAGATTGAAACCATGAAAAAGCACACTATCCTGCTCGGTCTGCTGGTTAGCACCCTGCTGCTGCAAGGCTGCGCAGCCCTGGTTGTTGGCGGCGCCGCAGGGACTGCCAAGGCCTCTGGCGATCGCCGGACGCTGGGCGCGCAGTGGGATGACCAGACCATCGAGCTGAAAGCGGCCAATCTGCTGGCCGACAACAAACCACTCAGCGCAGCCAGCAAGATCAGCGTCTACAGCAACAATGGCCGCGTCCTGCTGGTCGGACAGACACCTTCTGACGTTTACAAGATTGAGGCGGGCAAAATTGTCAGTCGCATCGAAGGGGTTCGCCACGTCTACAACGAATTGCGCATCGGCCAACCTGCCAGTTTCACCACTCGCAGCAATGACTCCTGGATCACCTCCAAGGTGAAAGCCGACATGTTCGGCACCAAGAATTTCGACAGCACCAAGGTCAAGGTGGTCACCGAGAACGGCGAGGTGTTCCTGATTGGTCTGGTGACACGTCAGGAGGGAGAGCAGGCAGTCAACATCGCCCGCCATGTCACTGGCGTGAAGCGCGTGATCAAGGCCTTCGAGTTCGCCCAGAACTAAGCCCGACCGCACATAAAAAAACGCAGCCAATCGGCTGCGTTTTTTATTTGATCACCTTCAGGGTCGGACGACCGCTTGGACGCGGCGGTTCCGGCTCAGGCTCCACCGGCGCTTCAGCCTGCTCCAGCCAGATATCGTAACCCGGCTCAGGCGGGAACATGGTGCCCACGCCGTTCTCCCGGGCATGAATAGCCAGTACGGCTGCCATCGGGATGTAAACCTGCTGGGAGACCCCGCCAAAGCGGGCACTGAAGCTGATTGCTTCGTTATCCATGTGAAATTGCATCACGGCTCGGGGCGCGATATTCAGCACAATTTGCCCGTCCTGAGCAAACTGCATCGGCACCATCACATGGGGAATGTTGACGTTGACCACCAGATGAGGGGTCAGATCGTTGTCCAGCAACCAGTCAAAGAACGCCCGTAACAAGTACGGGCGGCTCGGTGTCATTGTCGGTTCCATGCTCATACGCCAGCACGGATCTCGCGTTCGGCTTCGGTCAGGGAAGCCTGGAAGGACTCACGCTCGAACAGACGAACCATGTAGGCCTTCAGCTCTTTGGCGCCACGACCGGTCAGGTCGATGCCAAGGCTCGGCAGACGCCACAGCAGCGGTGCCATGTAGCAATCCACCAGACCGAACTCTTCGCTCATGAAATAGGGCATTTCACCGAAGATCGGCGCGATGGCCAGCAGGTTGTCACGCAGTTCGTTGCGTGCTGCTTCAGCATCGGCACCGGCCATGATCTTGTCGGCCAGGGAGTACCAGTCCAGCTCGATGCGGTGCATCATCAGACGGCTGTTACCGCGGGCAACCGGGTAAACAGGCATCAGGGGCGGATGCGGGAAGCGCTCGTCCAGATACTCCATGATGATGCGCGAGGTGTAGAGTGCCAGCTCACGATCAACCAGGGTCGGTACAGAGTTGTACGGGTTCAGCTCGGCCAGCTCATCCGGCAGATTGGCTGGATCAACCTGGCAGATATCCACGCTAACACCCTTCTCCGCCAGGACAATACGCACCTGATGGCTGAACATATCGTTGGCACCGGAAAACAGCGTCATTACCGAACGCTTATTGGCAGCTACAGCCATTGAACCCTCCCGTCATTAAAAAGCAGAAACGGCAATGAAGCATCTTGGTCTTCATTGCCGTGCATTATATTACCCGGATCTGGTCGCTTAGTGAACGTCGCGCCAGAATTCCTTCTTCAACAGCACAGTGAAGATGAAGAAGATCACGATGAAACCAAGCACCCAGAAGCCCATGCGTTCACGCTCCTGTTGTACCGGTTCAGCCGAGTAGACCAAGAAGTTTACCAGATCCAGTACCGTCTGATCATACTCTTCGTCATCCATTTCACCATTACCGTCAGATTTGATGCTGACAACCTGCTGGGTTTCCACTCCGTCGACCGTGTGAGTAGCGAACTCTGCACGGGGGGTTCCCTGCAACGGCTCCAGCACATGGGGCATGCCCACGGACGGGAACACGGCGTTGTTCACCCCGAACGGACGGGTCTCATCCACGTAGAAGGAACGCAGATAGGTGTAGATCCAGTCTGCACCGCGCACCCGGGCAACCAGAGTCAGATCGGGGGGCGGCGCACCAAACCACTTGGCGGCATCCTTCTCGGACATGGCGCTCTTCATCAGATCACCCACTTTGGCGCCGGTGAAGATGAGGTTCTCCTTCATCAACTCCTCGGGGATCTCCAGATCGGCAGCAACCCGGTTGTAGCGTTGATACTGGGTAGAGTGGCAGCCTGCACAATAGTTCATGAAGGTGGCAGCTCCACGTTGCAGGGATGCCTTGTCGCTCAGATCATAATTGGCTTTGTCCAGATGCACGGCCCCAGCATTGGCAAACACCAGTGATGGCAGCAGGGTCAGCACTGCAAATATTATTTTTTTCATTTAAATGTAACCCTCTCCGGCAGCGGCTTGGTGCGTTCGTTTTTGCTGTAGAAGAACAACAGCACGAAGAAACCGAAATAACCCAAGGTACAAATCTGGGCAACCAGCGTCAGGGTCGGCGTCGACGGCAGTACACCCAGCACCCCCAGGATGATAAAGCAGACCACGAACTGGGCGATGTTAAGCTTGTGCAGCTTGCTGCGATAGCGAACAGAACGCACCTTGCAGCGATCCAGCCAAGGCAGCAGGAACAACACCACAATAGAGAGGCCCATCATGATGACGCCCAGAAGCTTGTCGGGTACGGCACGCAAAATCGCGTAGAAGGGAGTGAAGTACCACACAGGCGCGATGTGAGCAGGAGTCTTCAGGCCGTTGGCCACTTCAAAGTTCGGCTTCTCGAGGAAGTAACCCCACATATCCGGCTTGAAGAAAATGATGGCGCAGAAGAAGAACAGGAAGCCCGCCACACCGATCATGTCCTTGACGGTGAAATAAGGGTGGAACGCCACCGCATCCAGCGGCCAGCCGTTTTCGTCCTTGTGCTTCTTGATGTCGATACCATCCGGGTTGTTGGAGCCCACTTCGTGCAACGCCAGAATGTGCATGGCAACCAGCATCACCAGCACCAGCGGCAACGCGATGACGTGCAGCGCGAAGAAGCGGTTCAGGGTCGCACCGGAGATCACGTAGTCACCGCGGATCCACAGGGTCAGATCGTCACCGATGACCGGAATGGCGCCAAACAGCGAGATGATGACCTGAGCCCCCCAGAATGACATCTGGCCCCAGGGCAGCAAGTAGCCCATAAAGGCCTCTGCCATCAGCACCAGGAAGATCAGCATGCCGAAGATCCACAGCAGTTCACGAGGCTTCTGATAAGAGCCATAGATCATGCCGCGGAACATGTGCATGTAGACCACGATGAAGAATGCAGACGCACCGGTTGAGTGCATGTAACGCAGCAGCCAGCCGTACTCCACATCGCGCATGATGTACTCCACGGAGGCAAACGCACCTTCCGCAGAGGGGTTGTAGTTCATGGTCAGCCAGATACCGGTGATGATCTGGTTGACCAGCACCAGCATGGCCAGCGAGCCGAAGAAGTACCAGAAGTTCAGGTTCTTCGGTGCCGGATACTTGGCCATGTGGTCGTTGTACATGGCCGTGAGCGGGAATCGATAATCGATCCAGCCCATCAGTTTACTCAACATGGTCAGGCCTCCTTGCCATCGGCACCGACCAGGATGGTGGTGTCATTAATGAATTGATAGGGCGGAATGACCAGGTTCAGCGGTGCAGGCACCCCCTGGAACACACGGCCGGCCATGTCGAACTTGGAGCCATGGCACGGGCAGAAGAAGCCGGACGTAACGCCCTGCACCTGCTCGCCAAAGCTGTCAGGCAGATAGGAAGGTGAACACCCCAAGTGGGTGCAAATACCGACCGCGACAAAAATTTCGGGCTTGATCGATCTGTACCCGTTATGGGCATAGTCAGGCTGCTGCGGCTCTTCAGATGAGGGATCCCGCAGCTTGTCATCATGCGCGGCCAAGGCATCCAGCGTCTGTTTGGTGCGTTTCACCACCCAGACAGGCTTGCCTCGCCACTCGACACGGATGAGCTGACCCGGTTCCAACTTGCTGATATCGACTTCAACCGGCGCACCGGCTGCTTTGGCCTTGGCGCTCGGATTCCATGACTTTATAAACGGCACTGCGGTAAACGCAGCTCCTACCCCACCAACGGCAACCGTTGACCAGGTAAGAAATCTGCGGCGACCGGTATCAACTGGCGCATTGCTCATCCAAAAACTCTCCCATGTGGACTCCGCACATTCTTATAGTGTCCCTGTTCCCCATTTTTTCCGTGACAACAGCGGCGGAAGCTGGATTTACAATTGCCACAGAAAACAGGGGAAATTTTAAAGAAAAGATAACAACTTGACAAGAAAGAGCGGTGAGCAATGAAAACAATAAAGAAACAATTTTTTGTCTTTTGTGACGCGTGGTTAGCATTGATGTCGGTAATATTACCAATAAAAAAAGCCTGGCAGTTGCCAGGCTTTTTTGACACTCGAAAGAGTGAGTACCAAAAGCGAATTAACGCTTGGAGTACTGCGGACGCTTACGAGCTTTGTGCAGACCAACTTTCTTACGCTCAACCTTACGGGCATCACGAGTAACAAAGCCAGCTTTACGCAGTTCGGAACGCAGGGTTTCGTCGTACTGCATCAGAGCACGAGTGATACCGTGGCGGATCGCACCAGCTTGACCGGAGATGCCACCACCGTTAACGGTGATGTACAGGTCCAGTTTCTCGGTCATCTCAACCAGTTCCAGCGGCTGACGAACTACCATGCGGGCAGTCGGACGGCCGAAGTACTGCTCCAGGGAGCGCTGGTTGATTACGATCTTGCCGCTACCCGCTTTGATAAATACGCGAGCAGTGGAGCTTTTGCGACGGCCGGTACCGTAGTATTGATTTTCTGCCATGTTGCCAGTTCCCGATTAGATATCCAGTACTTGAGGTTGCTGAGCAGCATGAGCATGCTCGGCGCCTGCGTAAACTTTCAGTTTACGGAACATGGCACGGCCCAGAGGACCTTTCGGCAGCATGCCTTTGACGGCTGCTTCGATTACCATTTCCGGTTTACGCTGAATCAGCTTGTCGAAGCTGATTGACTTGATACCACCCGGGAAACCGGAGTGAGCGTGGTACATTTTGTCGGTAAATTTCTTACCGGTTACGTGTACCTTCTCAGCGTTTACAACGATGATGTAATCACCGGTGTCAACGTGCGGAGTGTACTCAGCTTTGTGCTTACCACGCAGACGAGCAGCGATCTCGGTTGCGATACGACCCAGAGTTTTACCTTCTGCGTCCACAATGTACCAGTCACGTTTTACGGTTTCTGGCTTGGCAACGAAAGTTTTCATTAAGTTAAACCCAATTACCTGTTACAGACCCAATTGCTTATGGGGGCTCTCCCACAAACAACAAACGATGGCCTACCTGTACCCCTTCGAATACAAGTAAAGCTTAAAGTGTTGCTGTCTTATCGACAGCTGTAACGTGGGCCGGGCGATTATAAGTGAAGTTGCCTTAAATATCACCTGCTAATTTCACTGCCATGAAACCAGCAAATGTCGCCCGGCCCTACCTGCCGCAGATGCCCATCCGACTGGCAGGCGCGGTATTGTGACTAAGGAAGGTGCACTCTGGCAAGGTATTCGTGCGATTGCATTTCCTTAAGCCGTGAAAGACAGCGTTGGAATTCGAAATTCAGCAGCCCTTCGCCGTAGAGTTCTGCCATGGGAACCGCCGCCGACATGATGAGCTTGACGTGCCGTTCGTAGAACTCATCAACCATGGCAATGAAGCGGCGAGCCGCGTCATCCGTGCCTGTGCCCATTGGTTGCACATTGGCCAGCAGAACAGTATGGAACAGCCTGGCCAGCTCGATATAGTCGTTCTGGGAGCGGGGAGTACAACAAAGTTGCTCAAATTCCATATAGAGCACCCCTTCCCCCATCCCGAGCGACGTCAGCTGACGATGATTGACCTCGAACGTCCCCTCGCAAGCCGAGTGTCCGCCGGTTAATTGCTGAAAATAGTGGTCAAGATTGGCTTTTGCCTGCAAATCCAGCGGGCAGTGATAAATCTCGGCTTGTTCCAGCGTACGCAGGCGATAGTCGATACCGCCATCCACGTTAAGTACCTCGCAATGACGCTCGATAAGCTCGATAGCTGGCAGAAAACGGGCTCGCTGCAGCCCGTTGCGATAAAGATCCTGCGGCGGAATATTTGAAGTGGCAACCAGCACGACACCGTGACCAAACAGCTCCTGGAACAGCGTACCCAGCAACATGGCGTCGGTGATGTCGGAGACAAAAAATTCGTCGAAACAGATGATGTCTGTCTCGCTGGCAAGCTTGCTGGCCACCAGCTTGAGGGGATCGGATTGCCCGCTCAGCCCCTGCAGTTCATCGTGAATGCGGTGCATGAAGCGGTGGAAATGGCTGCGCATCTTGCGCGTCCCAGGCAGGCTGTCGAAAAAAGTATCCATCAGCCAGGTCTTGCCTCGGCCCACTCCGCCCCACATATAGATACCGAGGACGGGCTCCGGCGGCTTGGGCTTTTGCAGCCAACCCAGCAGCCCTCGAGATCTGGTCGGAGTCGGGCGCCGTAGCAAATCCTGATACAGTCGCTCCAGCCTGCTAATGGCCATCCCCTGCGCGGGGTCGGCCACAAAGCCGGGGCGCAGCAGATCCTGCTGGTATTTTTGCTGCGGTGTCATCCTTGAGCGCCTCTCCAAGTCCCTGAATCGAGGACAAAATGGTATCACGGCCTCAGGACGCACGGTATAGTGCCATCAAGGCATGGCGGTTATGACGACCGCATAAACCCACTCTGTTTTAGCTGTAACAAGGAGCATCTATGAGTCTGTTAACTGGGATCCTGCTGGCTGTCACGGCCTTGATTATCGGTGTCGTTCTCGGCCGTTTTTCGGTACGTAGCCGCGATGCTGGCCGTCTCGAACAGGAACTGAAGAAGGCCCACAAGGAGCTCGAGAGTTATCAGGGCCAGATCAACACCCACTTCGCCGACAGTGCTGCCCTGATGGAGCAACTGGCCGAGCAGTATCAGACCCTCTATCGCCACATGGCCGAGCAGAGCAAATTCCTGGCCAAGGCGCAGGAACCGCTGTTCCGCGAGTCATTGGTAGAAGAAGCCCCTGCCAATGTGGCAGAAGAGCCGGGCGTTCCGCCTCGCGACTATGCTGGCGCCTCTTCCGGACTGCTCAAGCAACCAAACTAGTTCCTCGCGGAACTAATTGGCCAGTCCCGTGGTCTGACCTTGACGATTGCAATGCAACTTTTTCTGGGAGCTGTTTTTCATATGCGTAAACCTCTTTCCATGCTCAGTGTGCTAGCCCTCAGTGTCGGTATCGCCATGTCTGCGGCCCCTGCTCAGGCTGCACTGCCTTCCCTGTTAGGTTCAAATCAGGAGATGCCAAGCCTGGCGCCTGTTCTCGAACAGGTCACCCCGGCGGTGGTCAATATCTCGGTTTCTGGCAAAAAAATTACCCGTCAGCGTCTGCCGGAACAGTTCAAGTTCTTCTTCGGCCCCAACATGCCCGATGAACAGGTGAGCGAGCAGCCGTTCCAGGCGCTCGGCTCCGGTGTCATCGTCGATGCCAAGAAGGGTTACGTCATCACCAACGCCCACGTGGTGCACGAGGCGGACGAGATCAAGGTCAACCTGAAGGATGGTCGTGAGTACGCGGCCAAGAAGATCGGTGAAGACAAGCAGTCCGACATCGCCCTGCTGCAAATCAAGGCCGAGGATCTGGTGCAGATCAAGTTCGCCGACTCCGATGAGCTGCGGGTAGGTGACTATGCGCTGGCCATCGGCAACCCGTTTGGGCTGGGCCAGACCGTCACCTCCGGTATTGTCAGTGCGCTGGGTCGCAGCGGCCTCAACATCGAGAATCTGGAGAACTTCATCCAGACCGATGCGGCCATCAACTCCGGTAACTCCGGCGGAGCCCTGCTCAACCTGCGTGGCGAGCTGATCGGTATCAACACCGCGATTCTGGGCCCGAACGGCGGCAACATCGGCATCGGCTTTGCTATCCCCTCCAACATGGTGCGGGATCTGACCGAGCAGATCGTCAAGTACGGTGAAGTGCGTCGCGGCCAGCTGGGTATTACCGGCACCGAGCTTACCTCCGACATAGCCAAAACCTTCGGCTACAACAAGAAGGATGGAGCCTTCGTCAATCAGGTCATGCCTGATTCGGCGGCCGACAAGGCGGGCATCAAGGCTGGCGATATCATCGTCAGCATCGATGGCAAACCGGTTCGCTCCTTCGGTGAGCTGCGCGCCAAGATCGCTACCATGGGCGCTGGCAAGCAGGTCGAACTGGGACTGATCCGCGATGGCAAGTCACAAACTGCCAAAGTGACCCTGAAGCAGGCAGATGACAGCGAAGTACGCGCCAGCGCGCTGCATCCGGCACTGGAAGGGGCCAAGCTGAGCACCACTACCGACCCGGTCTCCGGTGTTGCGGTGGCCGACATTGATCCTCGCTCTCCGGCAGCTGCTTCCGGCCTGCAGAAGGGTGACATCATCATCGGGGTCAACCGCCTGCGCATCAACACCCTGGGCGAGCTGACCAAGGCGCTCAAGAACAAGCCTGACGTGCTGGCACTCAACATCCAGCGCGGCGACTCCTCGCTCTATCTGGTGATCCGCTAACGCTCAAGTTGTTCGCCAACCCCTCTATCACCCGCGGCCTTCACCGCGGGTGATTTTTATCCATCGATAGTGTTATTCTCTGCGCGCAGCCTGTACGGATGAGAATGACATGAAAATCCCCCCTTTAGTCAGTTACTTGGGCAAGTCTGTCGGTTTTGGATTGACCGTCGCGGCGCTGCTGTTGCTGCTGTTTCCCCAGTTTCGCGGTGGTGCCCAACTGCCCGGCATCATCACCAATGCCCGTGAACTGAGTTTCTCCTATGCCGCCCATCGGGCAGGCCCTGCCGTCGTCAACATCTATACCCGCAGCTTTGCCCCCAATCAGGGCAATCAGGGGGAACTGCGCCCGCAAGGGCTGGGTTCCGGCGTCATCATGAATCAGCGCGGCTATGTGCTGACCAACTACCACGTCATCGCCGATGCCGACCAGATCATCGTCGCGTTGCAGGATGGCCGGGTCTTCAGCGCCGAGCTGGTCGGAACCGATCAGCTCACCGACCTCGCCGTGCTCTATATCGAGTCAGACAACCTGCCGGTGATCCCGCAGGATCCCGAGCGACTGCCAGAAGTGGGGGATGTGGTGCTCGCCATCGGCAACCCCTACAACGTCGGCCAGACCATCACCCAGGGCATCATCAGTGCGACCGGCCGTACCGGCCTCTCCAGCATGGGACCTGACAGCAATGGCCGTCAGGATCTGCTGCAGACCGATGCCGCCATCAACGAGGGCAACTCGGGTGGCGCGCTGGTCAACGGCCGTGGCGATCTGGTGGGGATCAACACCGCCACCTATCACCTCAACGGCAATCAGGAGAGCTACGGTATCAGCTTCGCCATCCCCTACCGGCTGGCAAAACGGATCATGGATGAGCTGATCGCCAACGGCCGGGTGATCCGCGGCTACCTCGGGATCTCCAGCGTCGAGATCAACCCCATAGTCGCGCGGATGATGAACCTCGGCGACCTGCGTGGTCTGGTGGTAGAGAGTCTGGATCCCAACGGCCCGGCGGCCAAAGGTGGCCTGCAGCGAGGAGATGTGCTGCTCAAGATCAACGGAGAGGCCATCAGTGGCGTACGCAGCGCCATGGACAAGATTGTCGAGAGCCGCCCCGGCACCAAGCTGACCATCTCGGTATTCCGCTCCGGCAAGCCGCTGGAAGTGGTGGTCACCATAGAAGAAGACCTGCGCTACCAGAAGCGGATGGCCAGCAGCTCGAGCGCCGCGTCAGCCAGCTAGCGTCACTCCTTTTAATGAGAAGGGCGGGAAACCGCCCTTTTCCATATCTGCCCTCTCGGCAACGTCTCTTACCGTGAGATGACTCACAGTTTCCCGCAACGCTTGCCCTGCCCCCGCCCCCCGATTTGTGCGCTACCGATCACACAAAACCAGCTTCAATAAGCACTCTTTTTACCTTTTCAGTATCCAAACGATCACTTCGGGGCCATTTCCTCAGGAATTTCCGCTTCGAATCGGAAAAACACTGCCTCCTCCACATCGACGCGCAGGCTTAGGGTAACGCCATACCTTCTGCCAGCCTTGGAGAGCAGACATTGCAAACAGAGACTCACGACCAGACCCTGACCCCGAACAGCCCGGAGTTGCTGCGCCAGACCGATCATATCCTCGCGCGCATTTATCCCCTGCTGGTCGAACAGGGCATCATCCCCAACGAGGTGCAACGGCAGATGCTGGCCTCCCATGTCAAAGCCATGGTGTGGCGCTCCCACAGCGGCGAGCCCCTGCCAGAAGTTGACCTCAGCCTGTTTGAAGAGATCTCCCCCCTCTCACTGCGTCTCGCCGAACAGGTCGTCAGCTGGCTGGATCAGCTTGCTTATGAGGAGGCACACCTCTTGTCCGTCCATTTTGAAGTCGCCAAAGAAAACGAACTCAGCTCGGTGCAGAACCCGTAACTCAAGGAGAAATCGATATGACAGCCATCAAACTCGTAATCGGAGATCGTCTCGGCAAGGGTCAGAAAGTGGGGGCAGGCGCGGAAGCTGCCGGGGCCAACGTGACCATCATCCCCGGCATGGCCGCTGACATGAAGCTCGGCGACGTGATGAACAAGGAGCAGGCGGATCTCGGCATCTCCTTCTGCGGCAGCGGCGGCGCCGGGGCGATCACCGCCCAGACCAAATACGGCTACAAGTGCCGCTACGGCATGCGCTCTGTTGAAGAGGGCGTCACCGCCATCAACGAAGGGTGCGTGGTGCTGGGCTTCGGTTTCATGGACAAGGAAGAGCTGGGCCAGAAGCTGGTCGAAGCCTTCGCCAAGAAGCACGGACGCGCCTGATGAAAGAGAACTTCACCACCCAGGTCATCGTCAACGGCAAGGGGACGACCCGCCAGCAGGCGTTTGCCTCCGCCCTCAGCCAGGTGCAACCCACACTGCTCAAGGACAACCAGCAGGTACTGCTGCGCATTGAGCCGGTCGATGTACAGGTGCTCAAAGCCGAGGAGTCGGTCCGGGTGGAGAAGTTCCTGTTCTTCTTCCTGCCGCGCCAGCGCCGCGAATACCGCGTCCAGCTGGAGATCAAGGTTCAGGTCACCAGTCTGGATGTCGCCAAGGTGACATTCACCCAGGTGTGATGCCTGCGCAGGCACAACCCCACAAGAAGGATACGTTGGATGTTTCTAATCATTTTTATCAAGTCACTCATCATTGGCGGCCTGGTTGGCGTCGGGGTGGGGGCCGGCGCGGCGCGGATGTTCCACGCCCCGACCGTACAGGGTATGGGTGCCTTCCGCACCCTGGGCGAACTTAACTCCTGCGAGGGGGATCCCGCTTCTCACTTCTCGTTTGGTCTGGGCTTCTTCTTCAACGCCTGGGCCTCGACCGTGGCGGCCGGCGCCTTCACCCAGGATGTGGATCACCGCATCATCCCGCACTGGGCCACGGCGGCACTGCTGTTCAAAAATCGGGATCTCGCCACCACTCTGCACGACCCGAAAAAGATGGCCATCGCTGGCGGCATCATAGGTGCCATCGTGGTTGCCTTCCTCAACAGCACGGCCGCAGCCGTCCCGGCCGCCCTGCAGGTCACTGCGGTCAAGGTGCTGGTACCGGCCGCCAACCTGCTGGTCAACACCGTCATGCCGGTGATCTTCTGGCTCGCAGCCATCGAGGCGGGCAAGAAATCCGGTTTCTGGGCCACCATCTTCGGCGGTCTGGCACAGCTCATCATGGGTAACGCGGTACCGGGTCTGGTGCTCGGCATCCTGATCGGCAAGGGTGTGGAAGAGAGCGGTTGGAACCATGTCACCAAGGTGATGATGGCAGCCATCGTCCTGCTGTTCGTGCTGAGCGGCTTCTTCCGCGGCTTCGACATGAAACTGATTGAATCCTTCCATATGGGCGTCCCCCTATGGCTGGAAAACGTCCATAACCTGCTGAGCGGCAAATAAGGGGTCACACCATGGATGAGAAATTGAAAAACAACTTCTGGTATGCCGACTGGTCCTTCCCCATCTTCGTCGGCCTGCTCTCGGCCGGGGTCTTTGCCGGTACCCACATGTTCTATCTGTACGGGGTTGGTGCCTTCAACGAGGTAGCCTTCGTCGCCATGCTGAAAGCCGGAATGGACACGGGTGCCTACGGCGCGGTGGCCGCGTTCGGTGCCAGCTTCCTGTTCGCCCGCATCATCGAGGGATCCCTGGTGGGGATCCTGGATATCGGCGGAGCCATCCAGACCGGGGTCGGCCTCGGAGTGCCAGCCCTGCTGCTGGGAGCCGGCATCGTCTATCCGGTGGAAAACTTCGGTGCCTCGCTGGCAACCGGTATGGGGATTGGTCTGGCCATCGGCTACATCATCATTCTGGCGCGCAAGTTCACCATCAACCAGAGCAACTCCACTTACGGTGCTGACGTGATGATGGGTGCTGGCAACAGCTCTGGCCGCTTCCTCGGCCCCCTCATCATCCTCTCCGCCATGGGCGCCTCCATTCCCATCGGTATCGGTTCCCTGCTGGGTGCGCTGCTGTTCTACGTATGGGGCAAGCCCATCACCGGCGGTGCCATCCTGGGAGCCATGCTGCTGGGTACCTTCTTCCCGGTCGCCCTTGTGTAAGTACCAGCCGCCCTGCGGGGCGGCTCGCCAGAGGTTATCAGCATGTACGACATCATCATCAAAGCGGGGCGCCTGGGAGATGGCCAGCTCGTCGATATTGCCATCAGGGAGGGCAAAATCGCTGCCATCGGCTCCCTGCCGGAGATGGCAACGGCGCGGCAGATCCTGGATCTCGGCGGCCGGGTGCATGTGAGCGCAGGCTGGATCGACAGCCACACCCACTGCTACCCCGCCTCCCCGATCTATCACGATGAGCCGGACAAGGTGGGCGTAGAGTCCGGCGTCACCACCGTCATCGACGCCGGCAGCACCGGAGCCGATGATGTGGATGACTTCCAGCAGATCGCTGCGGGCTGCAAGACCCGGGTGCATGCCCTGCTCAACATCTCCCGCATCGGCCTGCTGCGCCAGAACGAGCTGGCGGATAGCCGAGACCTCGATATGGATCTCGCCTCGGCAGCCATTCGCCGCTACCCCGACTTTATTGTCGGCATCAAGGCGCGGATGAGCGGCAGCGTGGTCGGAGAAAACGGTCTGCAACCGCTGCGCATGGCCAAGACGCTGCAACAGGCTCACGACCAGCTGCCGCTGATGGTGCACGTGGGCAACACGCCACCGGATCTGGACGAGATCGTCGCTCTGCTGGGGGATGGCGATCTGCTGACCCACTGCTTCAACGGCAAGCCCAACCGCATCCTGACTCCGGCTGGCGAGCTGCGGGTCGCGGTGCGCGAGGCGATGAAACGGGGCCTCTTGCTCGACATCGGCCACGGCGGCGCCAGCTTCAGCTTCGAGGTGGCGGAGCTGGCTATCCGGCAGGGGATCCTGCCCCGCACCATCAGCTCCGACATCTACTGCAAGAACCGCATCAAGGGGCCGGTCTACAGTCTGGCCCACGTGATGTCGAAGTTTCTCGCCATCGGCATGACGCTGGAGCAGGTGCTCGCCTGCGTCACCCATCAGGCCGCCGATGCCCTGCGCCTTTCCGGCAAGGGACGGCTTGAGGTGGGCGCCGATGCCGATCTGACCCTGTTCGAGGTCGCCAGCGGCCCGACCCTGTTTATGGATACCGAAGCCCAGTCTCGCAGCGGTGACCAACAACTGCAGCCTCTCGCCGTTCTGGTCGGTGGCGAACTGGTTCTGACTCACTATGGGAAATCACACCATGCCTTCTGTTTATGAGAAATATCAGCTCAAACCGGTGATCAACGCCTCCGGGCGCATGACCATTCTCGGCGTCTCCACCCCCGAGCAGGAGGTGGTCGATGCGGTCAATTTCGGCTTGGGCCACTACTTCGAGGTCAAGGATCTGGTCAACAAGACCGGCGCCTACCTGGCTGGTTTGCTGGATGTGGAAGATGCGGTGGTCATTTCGTGTGCCAGCGCCGGCATCGCCCAGTCAGTGGCCGCCGTGATAGTGCGCGGCGACCCCTACCGCCTCGAGCACCTGCATGCCCACCCCCATGACGTGCCAAGCGAAATCGTGCTGCCCAAGGGGCATAACGTCAACTTCGGCGCCCCGGTCGGTACCATGGTCAATCTGGGTGGCGGCAAAGTAGTGGAAGCCGGTTACGCCAACGAGTGCTCCCCTTCCCAGCTGGCAGCCGCCATCAATGCCAACACCGCTGCGATCCTCTATATCAAGTCCCACCACTGCGTGCAGAAGAGCATTCTGTCGGTGGCCGAGGCCGCCGAGGTCGCCAAGACCCACGGGCTCCCGCTCATCGTCGATGCGGCTGCCGAAGAGGATCTGCGCCTCTACTACAACCAGGGTGCGGACTTGGTCATCTACAGCGGCGCCAAGGCCATTGAAGGGCCCACCAGCGGGCTGGTGCTCGGCAAGCGTCAGTACGTGGAGTGGGTCAAACAGCAGGCCAATGGTATCGGTCGCGCCATGAAGGTGGGCAAGGAGGGTATCCTCGGCCTGACCCACGCCATCGAGCGCTATCTGGCCAAAGAGAAAGAGAGCGGAGCCGCCATGGTCGCCAAGATGAGCCCCTTTATCGAGCGCCTCAACCAGCTGCCCGGCGTCACCGCCAAGGTGGTATGGGACAGCGCAGGACGCGACATTGCCCGCACCGATATCGCTTTTGACCACCAAAAGATCGGCATGACCACAGTGCAGGTCGTCAGCCGTCTGCAACAGGGCACGCCTGCCATCTACTGCCGCGGCTACAAGGCCAACGAGGGGCACATCGAGATCGATGTGCGCAGCGTCACCGTGCCCCAGCTCGACCAAATCCACTCCGCCATTGCCAACCTCGTTCAGGAGAATCGCTGATGTCCCTTACCCCCAACTACTACCGTGATCGGGTCTGTCTCAACGTGCTGGCAGGTTCCAAGGAGAATGCCGTCGAGGTATACGACGCAGCCGAAGGCCACGTGCTGGTCGGCGTGCTCTCCAAAAACTACCCGGATATTCCCTCCGCAGTTGCCGATATGAAGGAGTACGCCAAGCTTATCGATAACGCCCTCTCCATCGGTCTGGGGGCCGGTGATCCGCGTCAATCCGCCATGGTGGCCGAACTGGCCTGCGAGCTGCAGCCCCAGCACGTCAATCAGGTGTTCACCGGTGTCGGCGCCAGCCGGGCGCTGCTCGGCCAGTCAGAGACACTGGTCAACGGGCTGATCTCC
This sequence comes from Aeromonas sp. Y293-4, assembly GCF_027705905.1. Classification (NCBI taxonomy): domain Bacteria; kingdom Pseudomonadati; phylum Pseudomonadota; class Gammaproteobacteria; order Aeromonadales; family Aeromonadaceae; genus Aeromonas; species Aeromonas sp. Y293-4. Next base: position 146,772 of record NZ_JAPDCI010000006.1, read on the forward strand.
CCTACCGGCATGCCGGGCATGGTGAAGATCTCCACCGGTCCACTCAGCGCCGGGCAGCCCGATGGCATAGTGCCCATCGATACCGCCATTGCCCTGCTCAAGGACATGGGCGGCAGCTCGGTCAAGTTCTTCCCCATGGGTGGGCTGGCCTGCCGCGACGAGTATCAGGCAGTGGCCGAGGCTTGTGCCCGCCACGGCTTCTGGCTGGAGCCCACCGGCGGCATCGATCTGGAGAACTTCGAGGAGATAGTCCGGATTGCGCTGGACGCCGGAGTCGAGAAGGTGATCCCGCACGTCTACAGTTCCATCATAGATAACACGAACGGGCACACTCGCCCCGAGGATGTGCGCGCTCTGCTGGCCATAGTGAAACGACTGTTGGCCTGATGGCAGTCACGGCGCCGGTTCAATCACTGACCGGTGCCTGGCTTGTTGATGACCCACTTGTTAACATCGACCCTTTATCTCGCAACAGGAGTCTTGCATACCCCCTATGATCAAGCTGCCCCACCCCAGGCTCCATCAACTGCTGATCCAGCTCCATGCCGAACCACTGCCACAGGAGGAGCTGGCTCGCCGCCTCAATGTCTCCACCCGCACGGTGCGCACCGATGTGGCGACCCTCAACGAACTGATTGCCACCCACGGCGCTCACCTGATCCACCAGCGTGGCAGCGGCTACCAGCTGAAAATCTACAATCAGGGACTGTTCGACGCTCTGCTGGCGGCCCAGGGTCAGGATAGCGGCCTGCCACGCACCAGCCGGGAGCGGGTGCTGCACCTGCAGATCCTGCTATTGACGGCAGAGCAGGGGATCAAGCTCGATGAGCTGGCTGATACCTGGTATCTGAGCCGGGCGGCACTGCAGGGGGATATGGCGGAAGTCCGCGAGCAGCTCAGCCACTTCAGGCTCAGCGTTGAGAGCAAACCCCGCCTGGGGATGCGCATTCAGGGGGAGGAGACGGCGATCCGTGCCTGTTTGACCCAACTGCTCTATCAGGAGTTGCTGCACAACAACCAGTTGCAAACTCTGTTGCCCAACCTTTGCCCCAGCAAGACGATGGAGGTAGTGGGCAATCACATCCATGCCCAGCTTGCCCGACATCAGCTGCGTCTCGCTGACGAGAGCTTGCAGCAGCTCGCCATCTACTGCGCCGTTGCCCTGCTGCGTCAGGCATCCGGTCACGAGTTGCGCCACTTCGCCAGCGAGGATCTGACTCTGCCGCTGCTGGCAGTATCTCGCGATATATATGCGGTATTGCCCACCCTGACGCCCCCCGTAGAGGACGAGATCGCCGGTCTCGCCATCCAAATCCAGGCGCGCCTGATTGCCGATACTCCCCAGCTCAGCCCGGCGATGGCCGCCGAGAGCGAACAGCTGGTGGAGCATCTGCTGGCCTACATTCATCAACACTACCCTTACGACCTGCGAGGCGACCAACAGCTGCGGGCCGACCTACAAACCCATATCAGCGCCATGCTGCTACGGGTTAAATACCAGATTGGCAACCACAACCCGCTGGCCGATCACATCAAGCAGTACTACCCCCTCGCCTACGACATTACGCTGGCGGCCATTTCGGAGTGGATCAAGCAGACCCCCTACCGATTGACCCACCACGAGATCGGCTATCTGGTGATCCATATCGGGGTCGGGCTGGAGCGCCATTACGATATCGGCTATACCCGCCGCCCGCAGGCGCTATTGCTTTGTGATGCGGGCAACGCCACCTTCCGGGTGCTGGAAGCACGCATCAAGCGGGAGTATCCCCAGTTGCAGCTGACCACACTTGAATCGGTGCGGGATTACGAAGGTCTGGCGCAGATCGCGCAGGACTTTGTCATCAGTACCGTCAAGGTGAACGAAAAAAACGCCCCCGTGGTACTCATTGCCCCCTTCCCGACCCAATACCAGCTGGAGCAGCTTGGCAAGCTGGTGCTGATCGACCGCACCCGCCCCTACATGCTCGACAAATATTTCGATGCCGACCACTTCATGGTGGTCAACGGCCCCCTCAGCCAGGCCGAACTGTTTGCCCGTATCTGTGATCAGCTGGAGGCGGAAGACCTGGTGGAGAGCGGCTTCAGAGCCTCACTGCGGGAGCGGGAGCGGATCGTCTCCACCATGCTGGGAGAAGGGATCGCCCTGCCCCACTCCCTCGGTCTGCTGGCGCGCCGCACTCTGGTTTACACCGTACTGGCCCCGCAGGGGATCGACTGGGGCAACGGAGAAATCGCGACGCTCATCGTCGTGCTGGCCATCAGCAAGGCCGACTACGAGGAGGCGATGGGTCTCTACGACCTGTTTCTGGCACTGATGAACGAAAAAGCCAGCAAGAATTTGCTGGCTTGTCGCGATTTTGCCAGCTTCAAAGCACTGGCGCGTACCGGTTCATAACATAAAACGAGGAGTGACTACTCCTCATTGAAGCCGGAGGTGAACAGCTCCACCACGGCGGCCAGGGCCTCGACCTCTTCGGGGCCCTCAACCTGTACTTCCACCTGCCGCCCTTGCGCGGAATCCAGCATCAGCAGGCCGATGATGCTGTCAGCATCGGCCTCCACACCATCTTCATTGCGCAGCAGCACGTGGGCATCGAAACCCTGCACCAACTCGAACAGCATCATGGCTGGTCTGGCATGAATACCCAGCTTGTTTTTCACTTCAACCGAGGCGGAAACAGTCATCGGGTCTTCCTATTGGTCCGTCAGGATTGGGGGGCACTCTTGTCGAGAGTGCGGTGGCGGATCTGCACGTTCTTGCCAAGCAAACGGAATGCACTGGCCAGCCGTTCTGCAATAAAGACCGAGCGGTGCTGACCGCCGGTGCAACCGATGCCGACCGTGAGGTAGCTGCGATTGTTGCGCTCCAGATGGGGCAACCAGGTCACCAGCATGTTCTCGATCTGCTGGGTAAACAGCATCACGTCAGCCTGCGCCGAGAGGTAGTTGGCAACCAGCTCATCCTTGCCGGTAAACGGCTTGAGCTCGGGGATCCAGTGCGGATTGGGCAGGAAGCGAGCATCGAACACGAAGTCGGCATCCTTGGGAATGCCGTACTTGAAGCCGAACGACTCGAACACCAGCACCAGCTCGTTCTCTTTCTTGCCGAGTACCCGGGTTTTGATGAGCTCGCTCAGGTCGTGAATGCTGAGGGTGGTGGTGTCGATACGCAGGTCAGCAGTCGAGGAGAGTGGCGCCAGCAGGTGGGTCTCCTCCCGAATCGCCTCATCCAGCGACAGCTTGTTGCGTGAGAGGGGGTGCAAACGGCGGCTCTCGCCATAGCGCTTGAGCAGGGTGCCGTTGTCGGCGTCGAAGAAGAAGCTGGAGAACTCTACCCGCCCCTCATTGCGCACCTGAGCCAGCAGATTTTCCAGTTTCTCCGGATCGCTCGGCAGGTTGCGCACGTCGATGCTGACCGCCAGCTTGTCGTACTGGCTCTCCACCGAAACAATCAGCTGGGGCAACAGATTGACCGGCAGGTTGTCCACACAGTAGTAACCCAGATCTTCCAGCACTCGCAGGGCTACCGTTTTACCGGAGCCCGAACGTCCACTTACCACGATTAACTGCATCTTGTTCCCTCACGCCAAAACGGGTGTCTCATCCTTGGCCTGCTATCAGGCCGAGGTCATGATCTGATAGAGCTCTTCGTCGCTGGTTGCCTGACGCAACTGGCGGCAAACCGCCTTGTCACCCAGCTTGGAAGCCATCAGAGAAAGGGTCTTGAGATGCTGCTTGCACTCGCTTTCCGGCACCAGCAAGGCAAACAGCAGGTCAACCGGTTGATTGTCGATGGAGTCGAAAGGAATAGGGTCGGCAAAGGTCATCAGGATCGCGGTTGGCGGGAACTCATCGTCAATGCGACCGTGGGGGATCGCAATACCGGCACCGATCCCGGTACTACCCATTTTTTCGCGGGCCAGCAAGCATTCAAACAGCGCCTGACGGGAGGTGCCAAGGCGTTCGGCGGCCAGCTCGCTGATGATTTCGAGGGCGCGTTTCTTGCTGGTACAAGGGACTGCACTCTTGGTGCAGTCCCGACTCAGTATGTGTTCAAGTTGCATGGTTATTTTTTATTTAACTTATCTTTGTGCTTGATGATCTGCCTGTCCAGCTTGTCGAGCAAGGTGTCTATCGCAGCATACATATCGGCATGTTCAGAGTTGGCAAACACTTCGCCACCGCTGACGTGCAATTTGGCTTCCGCTATCTGGTTCAGTTTTTCCACGCTAAGCACCACATGAACATTGTTGATGTGGTCGAAGTGACGCTCGAGTTTGGCAAATTTGTTATTCACATAATCACGCAGAGCTTCGGTGATCTCGACATGGTGTCCGGTCAGGTTAATTTGCATAACATCATCCTTTTGTTTGCCTAAACCAGGCGTTTGCGCTGATTGGAAGGTGGGATAAACAAGGATTCGCGATACTTAGCGATCGTGCGTCTCGCCACCATAATACCCTGTTCGGCCAGCAAATCCGCGATCTTGCTATCACTTAACGGCTTGGCAGGATTCTCTGCCGTGACCAGCTTCTTGATGAGCGCGCGAATTGCGGTCGATGAGCACTCTCCTCCTCCTTCGGTGTTCACATGGCTGGAGAAAAAAAACTTCAATTCGAAGATACCACGGGGGGTATGCATGTACTTCTGGGTCGTCACCCGGGAGATGGTCGACTCATGCATCTCTACCGCTTCGGCGATGTCATTGAGCACCATCGGCTTCATCGCCTCTTCACCATACTCGAAAAAGCCCTGTTGCTGCTCGACAATGCAACTGGCCACTTTCAGCAGGGTGTCATTGCGACTTTCCAGGCTCTTGATGAACCACTTGGCTTCCTGCAAATGGGAGCGGATAAACTGGGTGTCGGTGCTGCTGCGGGCGTTGCGGGCCATGGCGGCATAGGTCTCATTGACCCGAATGCGGGGGGCAGAGTCGGGATTGAGCTCGACCACCCACTTGCTGCCCTTCTTGACCACGGAGACGTCGGGGATCACGTACTGGGAGTCGCTCTGGATAATGCCGTTGCCGGGGCGCGGCTCCAGCAGCTGGATCAGATCCAGCACCTCCTTGAGGTCGCTCTCCTTGAGTTTTGTCTTGCGGGCGAGGGTGCGGTAATCCCGGTTGCCGAGCAGCTCCATGTGCTCGAGGATCACCTCTTTGGCCTCGTTGAGCCAGGGGGTCTGCGGGTCATACTGATCCAGCTGGATGAGCAAACACTCCTGCACAGAACGGGCAGCAATACCGACCGGATCGAAGTGCTGCACCCGCTTGAGTACCGCCTCGACCTCATCGAGTTCCACCTCTACATCATCGCTGGTGACGGCAGCCTGGATATCCTCCAGCGCAACGGTCAGATAACCGGATTCGTCGATGGCATCGATGATGGCGAGCGCGATGGCGGCATCCACATCGCTAAACGGTGTGAGCCGCATCTGCCACAGCAGATAATCCTGCAGGTTTTCGGTGGTTTCACCCTGATAGACGCTATCTTCCCCATCATGGATGGGGCCCGCGCTCTGGGCTGTGCCGGCAGAGTAAACCTCGTCCCAGGTGGTATCCACCGGCAACTCGTCCGGCATCTGCTCCTGGGCCATGGCATCGCTGGAATCCAGCTGGCTGGCATCGACCGGCGCTTCCGGACTGGTCTCTTGCGCCTCGCTCTCTTCCTGCTCCAGCAGAGGGTTGTTTTCGAGCGCTTGCTGAATTTCCTGCTGAAGTTCCAGAGTGGAGAGCTGGAGCAGACGAATCGCTTGTTGTAATTGCGGCGTCATGGTCAGGGACTGACCGAGACGCAACTGTAATGTCGGCTTCATCTACGTCGGGATATCCTTATGTTCAGCGAGGCACTCGTCAAAGGAAATGAAGGCATGCCCCCTTACTATAGACTGAATTGATCGCCCAAATAGACGCGCTTGACCTGCTCATCGGCAAGGATGTCAGCCGGTGCACCTTCGGCAATCATCTTGCCGTGGCTGACGATATAGGCCTTCTCACATACGTCCAGAGTCTCTCTGACGTTGTGGTCGGTAATCAAGACGCCAAGGCCTCTATCTTTCAGATGCTGAATGATCTTCTTGATGTCTATCACAGAAATCGGGTCAACCCCTGCAAAGGGTTCATCCAGCAGAATAAAACGCGGCTCGGCCGCCAGCGCACGGGCAATTTCGACCCGACGGCGCTCACCGCCGGAGAGGCTCTGACCCAGGTTGTCGCGAATGTGGGTGATATTGAACTCTTCCAGCAGTTGCTGAACTTTGTCCTCACGCTCCTCACGGCTCAACCCCTTGCGGGTCTGCATCACTCCCATCAGGTTGTCGAACACCGACAGGCGACGGAAGATGGAGGCCTCCTGCGGCAGGTAACCAATGCCATTGCGCGCCCGCACATGCATGGGCTGCAGGCTGATGTCCTGATCGTCGATGGTGATGAGACCGGCATCGCGCTGCACCAGCCCCACGATCATGTAGAAGGAGGTGGTCTTGCCCGCCCCGTTGGGGCCGAGCAGGCCGACAATCTGGCCGGTGCCCACTTCAAGGCTGACGTCACTCACCACCATGCGGCGCTTGTAGCTCTTCTGCAGGCCCACTGCTTTCAACACTGCCATGGCTTATTTTCCCTGCTTCTTCTGGTCGGCGGGCTTGTCGAAATTCTCTACCTGATCAGGCAGGAATACGGTTTTGACCCGCTGGCTCGGGCTCTTGCTCTCGGCGATCATCTTCTGTTTGACGATGTCGTAGCGGATCAGATCGCCATTGACCTGGCTATCTTCCTGCTTGAGCTGACCGTTGCCGGTGATGGTCACCAGCCGGTTCTTCAGCTCGTAGCGTATAGTGTTACCGTGGGCATTGACCGGCTTGCCGTTATCCAGGATCTGGAAGAAGGTGGCGGGCTTACCGTAGGCAGTCATCACCTCGGCTCCTTTCTCGCCGGAACGGGTCACTACCACCTTGTCAGCCTTGATCCGGATGGTGCCCTGATTGATGGTCACATCCTCTTCGAAGGTGATGCGATTGTCCTGCATCTCGGCCACCTGTTTGACGGCATCGACGTAGACCTTCTCGGCAAAGTCGGACTCTTTGGCGGTCACCGCACCACACAACAACAGGGCTGCGAGGGCCAGATTAGCGTTTTTCATTGAAATAGATGGCATGGCCTTGATCCAGTAACTCAAAATATTTGCGGTCCAGATGGCCCTTGAGGCCAACCCCTTGGGTCTGGAAATCCCGACCCAGAATGTTCACTTCCCGGTTGCTGCGCACATCCTGTGTCACCAGATCCAGCTCCAGATAGGGAGTATCCAGTGTGGAGATGAAAGAGGTAGGTAGCAGACCATCCAGATGCACCTTGTCCCGCAGGATGACGTTGTCGCCGGTGTTGAGCACGCCGGTTTCGGCGGTCACCTTCCACTCGGCAGCACCCTGATCGTCATACATGTAGACCACCGGCTTGTCGAAGGTGGCCTGCTCGAGGATTTGATAATACTCGGCGTAGGTCGACTCCAACCGCTCGGTGCGCTTGCCGTTGATATCAAAACGGGTGGTCACCAGATCTTTGGCGACAAAATCCGGCTGATAGTTTTCGATTTTGACGGCGCTCTCAGGCACCAGCTCAACCTTGCCCAACTGCCAGGCAACCAGCGCGACCAGAAACAGCAGGGCAAACAACAGGGTCTGTCTGCTCATACCGAGGCCTCGGGCTGATAATCGTCGTGGCCCTGCGCCTGCAAAATGAGGTCACACACCTCGCGCACCGCGCCCATGCCACCGCCAAGCCGGGTCACCATATCGGCACGGCTCAGCACCAGCGGATGGGCATCGGCCACCGCGATACCCAGGCCGCAGGCGGCCATCACCGGCAGATCGATGGTGTCATCGCCCATATAGGCGGCCTGTTCAGCAGTCAGCCCCAGCTTGGCCAGGAGCGCTTCGAAGTGAGGCAGCTTTTTATCAGCCCCCTGCACCACATGAGCCACCCCCAGGCTTTTCATCCGATCGCTAACGATACGGGAGTTGCGCCCGGTGATGATGGCGATCTCGATCCCGGCATTGAGCAGTGCTCGCATGCCCGCACCATCGCGGGTGCAGAAGGTTTTCAGCTCTTCGCCGTTGTTTCCCATGTAGATGAGGCCGTTGGAGAGCACCCCGTCCACATCGCACACCAGCAGGCGGATTTGCGCCGCCTTCTCAAACTGGCTGCGCGTCACCGGACCATAGAGGGTCGGTACGTTTTGCATCAAATTACTCCGGCTTTCAGCAGGTCGTGCATGTTGAAGGCGCCGAGCGGGCGTTTCTCTTCATCCACGACCAGTAATCCGTTGATTTTTCTCGTTTCCATCAGCTTGACGGCTTCCGCAGCCATCATCTCTGGACCTACGGTAACACAGTTGGCCGTCATCACACGGCTGATGGGGGTGTGATGGATATCGATCTGCTGGTCAAGAATGCGGCGCAGGTCGCCATCGGTAAAGAGCCCGGCCAGCAGGCCATTGCCATCGACCACAGCCGTCATACCGAGTCCCTTGCGGCTCACTTCCAGCAGCGCCTGGCTGATGGTGGCATCTATCCCCACCCGGGGCAACAGCTCGCCGCTGTGCATCAGATCGCCGACCCGCAGCAACAGACGCTTGCCGAGCGACCCGCCCGGGTGAGAGAGGGCGAAGTCATCGGCGGTAAAACCGCGCGCTTCCAGCAGGGCGACCGCCAGGGCATCGCCCATCACCAGGGTTGCCGTGGTGCTGGAAGTGGGTGCCAGACCCAGCGGGCAGGCCTCTTTCTCCACCTTGATACACAGGTGCACGTTGGCCTCTTTGGCCATGGTGGAGGCCGGATTACCGGTCATGCAGATGAGCGGAATGCCGCGGCGCTTGAGTACCGGCAGCAGGGCCAGGATTTCGTCGCTCTCGCCGGAGTTGGAGATAGCGATGATAAGGTCGCCACTGGAGATCATCCCCAGATCGCCGTGACTCGCTTCTCCCGGGTGAAGGAAGAAGGCCGGTGTGCCGGTGCTGGCGAGGGTGGCGGCGATCTTGCTGCCGATATGGCCCGATTTGCCCATGCCGGTGACCACTATCTTGCCACCGCAGCGCAGCACCATTTCGCACGCCTTGTCGAAGGCGTCATTCAGATACTGATAGAGTCCATCAATGGCTTGCTTTTCTGTGTCCAGCACCGCGCGGGCACTGCGACGAAAATCGAACAGTTCAGACACTTTCTCAGGCTTTACAGACATAAAGACACAGCTCCGGGCCGAAATTAGCTGCGGGATTATAAAAAAGTCTGCCCGGATAAGCGAATCGGATGGCAAGTCCCGCTCTCGATGACGCACTTTGTTACAGAAAACTGTCGTGCAAATGGGCTGGCAGCCTGTTCAATAGTTGTTCCTTGCTGTTGCTTAGACCTAGACTACCCCATAAAATTCGCACCTCATTTACACCGGATGGACAATTGTTTGAACAATGACCTGATCACTATCTCCGATCTGACTTTCAGTCACGGAGATCGGCTGTTGTATGACGGGATCAACCTGACCATTCCTCGTGGCAAGGTCACCGCCGTCATGGGCCCGAGCGGCATCGGTAAAACCACCCTGCTGCGGCTGATCGGTGGCCAGCTCAAGCCGGAGTCCGGTCACATTCTGTTTGACGGGGAAGATATCCCCACCCTCTCCCGTTCGCGCCTCTATGAAGTGCGCAAGCGGATGAGCATGCTGTTCCAGAGCGGCGCCCTGTTTACCGGCATGACGGTCTACGACAACGTGGCCTTCCCGCTGCGGGAGCACTCCGGCCTGCCGGAGGAGCTGATCCACACCATCGTCATGATGAAGTTGCAGGCGGTGGGCTTGCGCGGCGCGGCGAAACTGATGCCCTCCGAGCTCTCCGGCGGCATGGCGCGCCGGGCGGCGCTGGCTCGGGCAATTGCGCTCGATCCTGACCTCATCATGTATGACGAGCCGTTCGTCGGGCAGGACCCCATCACCATGGCGGTGCTGGTCAAACTGATCAAGGAGCTGAACGATGCCCTAGGTATCACCTCCGTCATCGTCACCCACGACGTGAAAGAGGTGCTGAGCATCGCCGATTACGCCTACATCATCGCCAATCGCAAGGTGGTGGCGCACGGTACGCCGGATCAGCTGCGCGAGGAGCACAATCCCGAAGTCGAGCAGTTCCTCAAAGGATTGCCCGATGGTCCTGTTCCGTTTCATTTTCCGGCAGGCGATCTGCTACAGGATCTCTGATGTTGATAAGTCAAATAAGCAAGCTGGGGCGGGTCGGAGTGCGGTTTATCAGCTCCGTCGGTCGCGCCACCATCATGTTGTTCCATGCGCTGGCGGGCAAACCCGAGCCGCGCAAGCACTTCCCGCTGCTTGTCCAGCAGCTCTATGTGGTGGGTGTGCAGTCGGTGGCCATCATTCTGGTCTCCGGCCTGTTCATCGGCATGGTGCTCTCGCTGCAGGGTTACAACGTATTGAAGGATTTCGGCGCCGAGCAGAGCCTGGGACCGCTGGTCTCCCTCTCCCTGCTGCGGGAGCTGGGTCCTGTGGTCACGGCACTGCTGTTTGCCGGCCGTGCCGGTTCGGCCCTGACCGCTGAAATCGGCCTGATGAAGGCCACCGAGCAACTTTCAAGCCTCGAGATGATGGCGGTCGACCCGCTGCGCCGGGTGGTTGCCCCCCGCTTCTGGGCTGGCGTCATCAGCATGCCGCTGCTGGCCTTTATGTTCAGCCTGATCGGTATCTTCGGCGGCAAGCTGGTCGGTGTGGACTGGCTCGGCGTGGACGAAGGGGGCTTCTGGTCTGCCATGCAGGCCTCCGTCGACTGGCATGAAGACATCATGCAGGGCGCCATCAAGAGCCTGATTTTCGCCCTGGTGGTCACCTGGATTGCGCTCTTTAACGGCTATGATGCCAAGCCGACCTCGGCCGGGATCAGTCAGGCCACGACCCGTACCGTGGTCCACTCATCCCTCGCCGTGCTCGGCCTGGATTTTATACTCACTGCAGTCATGTTTGGATAAGGTAAAGATGAAGTTCAGCAAAGTAGAATTCCTGGTCGGCACCTTCATGCTGGCTGGCATCGGTGCCATTCTGGCACTGGCCCTGCAAGTGGCCGGTTTGAGCTTCAAACCGGAAGGAGAAACCTATACCCTGCGCGCGCATTTCGATAATATCGGCGGCCTGAAAGTCCGTTCGCCGGTCAAGGTCGGCGGCGTGGTGGTTGGTCGGGTCAGCGACATCGTACTGGACCCGAAAACCCAGGTGCCCGAAGTGACCCTGATGATGCAAAAGAGCGCTGGCGAGTTCGCCGATACCAGTTCCCTCTCCATCCTCACCTCCGGTCTGCTCGGCGAGCAGTACATCGGTCTGGCCCCCGGCTTCAGCGATGAGGAGATGGGCACCGAGATGCTCAAGGATGGCGACCTGATTGAAGACACCAAATCCGCCATCGTGCTGGAAGATCTGATTGGCAAGTTCCTCTACAGCCAATCCTCCGACAGCAAATCAGACAGCAAGAAGGAGTAATCATGTTCAAGAAAATCGCCCTGCTGCTGGGTCTGATGACCAGCATGCTCTTTTCCCTGTCTGCCCAGGCCGCCGTCGATGCCACCGACCCCAACGCGCTGGTGGATCAGGCTGCCAAGCAGACCTTTGCCCGCCTGAAAGCCGATCAGGCCCAGGTGAAAAGCAATCCGGATCACCTGCGGGTGATCATCCGCGAAGAGCTGCTGCCCTATGTGGACAACCGCTTCGCCGCCTACAAGGTGCTTGGCAACCAGATTAAAGAGACCACCGAAGCGCAGCGCAATGCCTTCGTCGAGGTGTTCACCGAGTACATGGTGAGCTCCTACGCCGATGCGCTGGCCCATTTTGACAAACAGACCGTCAAGGTCGAGCCGGGCAAAGCTCCCAGCGGCAACATCACGGCCGTCAACGTCAGCGTGAAAGAGGCCGGCAAGCCGGACATCTTCCTCGAGTTCAAACTGCGCAAGAACAACAAGACCGGCGAGTGGAAAGCCTTTGACATGGTTGCCGAGGGGATCAGCCTGCTCTCCGCCAAGCAGAGCGAGCTGGGCGGTTTGATCCGCCAAAACGGCATCGATGCGGTGATCGCCCAGTTGCGCGAACACAACGCCAAGCCGCTGGTACTCAAACCATGACCCTCAGCGGTGAGCTGCAGGCGCCACAGGTCAATGACCTGTGGCAACGCCGCGCCGAATGGTGGCAGGACGACCAGCTCGAGCTCGGCGGCGTCACCACCCTCGACTCTGCCGGACTGGCCCTGCTGGTCAAATGGGCCAAAGCCGTATTAGCGCGAGGCGCCACACCGCAACTGGTGGGCGCCTCCAGTGATTTCTATACCCTGGCCAACCTCTACGGAGTGGCCGGGCTGTTTCAGTCAACCCCGCTCACAACTGAGGACGCATAATGCAAGTCTCTGAAATTGAAGCGATACTCCTTGAGGCTCTGCCATTGTCCGAAGTCCATGTCAAAGGGGACGGTAGTCACTACCAAGTGATCGCCGTCGGTGACATGTTTGACGGCATGAGCCGGGTCAAGAAGCAGCAGGCCATCTATGCCCCGCTGATGGACAAGATCGCCAGCAACGCCATTCACGCCCTCTCCATCAAGGCGTTCACCGACGCCGAGTGGAAACGCGAACGTAAATTCCTATTGCCCTCCTGATTTGGTAACGAAGTAAAAATGGACAAATTCAAAATCGATGGTCGTTGTACTCTCAACGGCGAAGTGACCATCTCCGGCGCCAAAAACGCCGCGCTGCCGATCCTGTTCGCGACCCTGCTCTGTGATGAAGAGGTACACCTCTCCAATGTGCCGCGCCTGAAAGATGTGGGCACCACCATCAAGCTGCTGGAGATGCTGGGCGCGACCACCAAGGTCAACGGCAACGTCACCGTGCTGACCGGTGCGGTGAACAACCATGTCGCCCCCTACGAGCTGGTGAAGACCATGCGCGCCTCCATTCTGGCGCTGGGCCCGCTGGCTGCCCGTTTCGGCGCGGCTGACGTCTCCCTGCCCGGCGGTTGCGCCATCGGTGCCCGTCCGGTCAACCTGCACGTCCACGGCCTGGAGCTGATGGGTGCCAAGATCACCATCGAAGATGGTTACATCAAGGCCCGTGTCGATGGCCGCCTGAAAGGCGCCCACATCCTGATGGATATGGTCTCCGTGACCGGTACCGAAAACCTGATGATGGCCGCCACCCTGGCTGATGGCCGCACCGTGATCGAAAACGCCGCGCGCGAGCCGGAAGTGGTCGATCTGGCCAACTTCCTCAATACTCTGGGCGCCAAGATCCAGGGCGCGGGCACCGACACCCTGACCATCGACGGTGTCGAGCGTCTGCACGGCGGCAACTACAGCGTACAGCCTGACCGCATCGAAACCGGTACCTTCCTGGTGGGTGCAGCGGTCACCGGCGGCAAGATCACCTGTCGCAAGACAGACCCGACTCTGCTGGAAGCGGTACTGGTCAAGCTGGAAGAGGCTGGCGCCCTGATTGAGAAGGGTGAAGACTGGATCACCCTCGACATGACTGGCCGCCCCCTCAAGCCGGTCACCATCAAGACTGCCCCCTACCCGGCCTTCCCGACCGACATGCAGGCACAGTTCACCGTGCTGAACGCCGTTGCCAAAGGCACCGGCATGGTCACCGAGACCATCTTCGAGAACCGCTTCATGCACGTTCCTGAACTGGTACGGATGGGTGCAGACATCGAACTGCAGGGCAACGTAGCCATCTGCCGTGACACCGAGCAGCTCAAGGGTGCCCAGGTGATGGCGACAGATCTGCGCGCCTCCGCCAGTCTGGTGCTGGCCGGCTTCGTGGCAGAAGGCTCCACCATCGTCGACCGTATCTATCACATCGACCGTGGCTACGAAGACATCGAGCAGAAGCTGCAGGGTCTGGGTGGCCGCATCGAGCGCATCAAGGGCTGATAGCCCCCTGATCGCTGGCCGATAAAAAGGCCCCCTCGCGTTGGCGAGGGGGCCTTTTTCATGGTTTCGGTTCTGTTGAAACCGGGATCAGTGGCCCGCCAGCTTCATATTCTCTACCAGCACCGAGCCGGTCTTGAGACTGGAGCGCTCATCCTCGTCACGACCCACCGCCACGATATGGCTGAACATCTCGGCCAGATTGCCGGCGATGGTGATCTCCTCGACCGGATAGGCTATCTCGCCATTCTCGACCCAGAAACCGGCGGCGCCGCGGGAGTAGTCGCCATTGACGATATTGACCCCCTGCCCCATCAGCTCGGTCACCAGCAGACCGGTGCCCATCTCTTTAAGCATGCCCTGAAAATCCTGGCCAGTATTGGAGACCTGCCAGTTGTGGATGCCACCGGCATGACCCGTAGTAGTCAGCCCCAGCTTGCGAGCGGAGTAGGAAGTCAGCAGCCAGCTCATCAGCTCGCCGTTACGGATGATATCCATGTCTCGGGTACGCACCCCTTCGCCATCGAACGGGGTACTGGCAAGCCCGCCCAGCAGGTGGGGGAACTCCTGAATGGTGAGCCACTCGGGCAGGATCTGCTTGCCCAATTTGTCGAGCAGGAAGCTCGACTTGCGATAGAGGTTGCCACCGCTGATGGCCATCACCAGATGGCCCCACAGACCGGAGGCTGTGTCCGGGTGGAACAGCACAGGCGCATGACGGGTAGAGATCTTGCGGGCGCCGAGGCGGGAGACGGTACGCTCAACGGCTTCGTCGGCAATGCGCTGCGGGCTCCAGAGCCCGTCGAGGGTACGGCTGGAGGAGTAGCCGTAATCCCGTTGCATGTCGCCATCCTGCTCGCCGATCAGCACACAGCTCAGGGAGTTGCGCGACGCCGCATAACCTTTGACGAAGCCGTGGCTGTTGCCATAGACCTTGATGCCTAGATGGCTGGAGAAACCGGCGCCGTCGGAGTGCTTGATACGGGCATCGCGGCCCAGAGCGAGTCGTTCGCACTCGATGGCCAGTTCGATCCCGCGCTGGGGATCCAGTTCGATTTGGTGGCACAGTTGCAGGTCGGGGGCATCCCAAGCCAGCAGCTCGGCGTCCGCCAGACCGGCGCAATCATCGGCCGAGGTGTGGCGAGCAATCTCGATAGCCGCTTCAACGGCGGCACGAATGGCGGGTTTGCTCAGATCGGTGGTCGAGGAAGATCCCTTGCAACCATCGCGATAGACAGCGATGCCGAGGGCGCCATCCTTATTGAATTCAATGCTTTCCAGTTCACAACCCCGAGTGTTCACCGACAACCCGGTCTGCTTGCTGATGGAGACTTCGGCCAGCGAGGCGCCCAGTCCTTTGGCTATCTCCAGGGCTTCGGCAACCACGGCCTCGAGATGGGCTTGATCCTGGCGGATTTGGTCTTGCTGATCCATAACTCACATCTGTATGAAAGAAGGAAAGGGGGGTAAGCATATCAGACCCCTGCGCCCAGCGGGAGAAGCTGGTAACATATCCGCCAAACGTGAATGACAGGAATCAAGAGACCGATGAGTCAATATCAAGACGACAACGAGTTCGAAGACTGGGGCCCCAGCAAGAGCCAGCTCAAGCGCGATGCCGAAGCATTGCAGAAAATGGGGGAAGAGATCGTCTCCCTCAGCCACAGCGAGCTGGAAAAAATCCCGTTGGATGAAGAGCTTGCAGAAGCTGTCGAGCTGGGTCGCAAACTCAAGCCGAAGAAGGATGAGTCCTTCCGTCGCCATCTGCAGTTCATCGGCCGCCTGATGCGCAGCCGCGATATCGAGCCGATTGCCGAAGCGCTTTCCATCATCAAGAACCGTCACTCCACCGTGAATGCCCGCCTGCATCGGCTGGAGCAGTGGCGCGAGCGCCTGATCACCGAAGGTGACAGCGCCCTCAACGAGCTGATGTCCCAGTTCCACGAGCTGGATCGCCAGAAGCTGCGCCAGCTGATCCGCTCCGCCAACAAGGAGCGGGAGCTGAACAAGCCGCCGGTCGCCTACCGCGAGATGTACCAGTATCTGCGCGGCGAGATCGAAGACCTGCTGTGATCCCCGAAACACGCCTCCCCTCGCGGAGGCGTGTTTCTATTGATGCCTTTTCCTCTCCACATCCCCGCCATCCCTGCACGTTTAATATATCCACCACTTCGCTACCCCAACCATAACGGCCCATCTCAACAGCCCCGTTAAATCGCAGCTTCAGAGCAGTTCAAGACAAATCCGTTAACAACTTGGCATCATTTTGTTTGACATATTGAACGGCCTTGGCAGACTGAAGAGAGGATCCATGCCGTCGCTGCCCAGACTGACCAACGATTCTGCCACCCGGCCCGACGCGGGATCCCATGACCATGCCTTGAGGCATGCCCTTGCCCTGTCGGTTTGCAAGGGCCTGCCCAAGGCGCAGGATGAGACTTCAACGCCAAGGATAATCAAGGTGCCCTATGCCAAATCCCCAACCTCCCGCCACCCGTAAACCTGTCGTGCTGATGACCATGGGCGCCCAGCCCCGCAACGGCCACGCCTATCAGGTGATGACCCACAAATACATCATGCCGCTGGTGGAGATAAGCGACTGCGTCCCGCTGCTGGTTCCCACCTGCTGCGGCACCGCCGATCTGGAGCAGTATCTGGATCTGGCTGACGGCATCTATCTGAGCGGCGCCGGCTCCAATATCGATCCAGCCCTTTACGGCCAGGAGAACCTCACGCCGGAAAAACAGCAAGACAGGGATCGCGACCTGTTCGATCTGCCCCTCATCAAGGGGGCGCTCGCCCGTGGCTTGCCGATCCTCGGGATCTGCCGCGGCATGCAGGAGATCAACGTAGCGCTGGGGGGAGACATCCATCAGAAGGTCTACAGCGAGCCGGGTTATGACGATCACCGGGAGGATGCCGACGATCCGGTCGACGAGCAGTATGGGCCGAGCCATCAGATCAAACTGCTGCCAGGCAGCTGGTTTGCCAAGCTGATGGGGGAAGAACAGATTCCGGTCAACTCCCTGCATGGACAGGGTATCAACCGGTTGGGGAAGGGTCTGGAGCCGTTGGCCCACGCCGAAGATGGGCTGATCGAGGCGCTTCATGCTCCCGCACTGTCACCCTTTTTGCTGGCAGTGCAGTGGCATCCGGAGTGGAAGGCCAATGAAAACCCCCACTCCATCAAGATCTTTCAAGCCTTTGGCGATGCCTGCCGCCAACGCAGTGCATTGATGGCGGCTAGTTAATCCCTCATCGATTCAGTCGCCAAACCCGCGCGCCTTGAGCTTGGGCAGTCCGCCCCGCTCGGGGCGCAGGGTACGGCAGATATCCATCCCCTTGAGCCCACGCTGGATATGGTCAGGCGAATGGCCAAACACCATGCCGTTGCTACGGTAGAGGTTGTTGTCATCCAGCTCGAACTTCTCGCCACCGATCAGCAACTGCTCGCGGCCATTGACCGTGTCACCCCGCTTGATGGGCACCTTCATGTCACTCAGCACCTCGCCGGTGGCACACCCCTCACGCCAGCGCGCCTCGCTGGAGAAGGGGGTAATGGCTATTTCACGCCAGGAGCCATCCCGGAATTCGACCCGATACTTCTCGGTCAGCAGGTCGCAGCCCGCCAATGGCAACAGGGCCATCAAACAGATGATTTTCTTTGAAAATTTCACTCAATCGCACTCCTTTGCCCGGTTCTGCACAGGATAAATAAATTGCCGCCCCAACGCACCATTTCCCCGCGCCGCAGCAGCTATGCTGGAAATAAAACCACAATAAGGTGCTGCTATGGCTGGCGAAAACCTCACCGCGCTACCGACGCTGATCTGGATTGGCGAACACCCGTTCTGGACCCTGCTCACCCTCTCCCTGATGCTGATCCACTTCTGGCGCCGTCCGGGACAGCGACGGGAGCTGCTCTCCGAGCTCAGTTTCGTGATGATTAGCGCGGTGGTGATCCTGCTGATCCAGCTGGAAGGGGGCTGGTTCAAACTGCCGCTGCCCCATCAATTGCTGATCGAGATCTCCACCCTGCTGGCCGGCCTGATACTGGTCAAGATATGGGGGATCCTGCTGTTCGAATTTCTGCTCCCCCTCTGCCATGTGCGGATCCCGCGGATCATCGCCGATATCGTCATCACCATCGGCTATATCGGCTGGGGTCTGTTTCGCCTCTACGCCTCCGGCATGGCGCTCGGGGAGATAGTCACCACCTCGGCGGTCATCACCGCGGTCATCGCCTTCGCCATGCAGGACACCCTTGGCAACCTGTTGGCCGGGGTCTCCATTCAGCTCGACAACTCCATCGCCATCGGTGACTGGCTGCAAGTCGACACCACCCAGGGCCGGGTGGTGGAGATCAACTGGCGTGCCACCACCATCGAGACCCGCAACTGGGAGACAGTCGTCATCCCCAACAGCCACCTGCTCAAACAGCGCTTCACCGTGCTCGGGCGCCGTCGTGGCGAACCCTTGCAGTGGCGGCGCTGGGTCTGGTTCGATCTGACCCTGGATACCCTGCCGACCCAGATCATCGCGCTGATCGAGAAATCCCTGCGGGAGACCAAGCTCCCCTGCGTCGCCAAGCATCCGCAACCGGACTGCCTGCTGATGAATGTCGAGGGGGGCATCGCCCGCTATGCGGTGCGCTACTGGCTCACTGACCTGGCTCGCGACGATCCGACCGACTCCATGGTGCGCAGCCTGATCGATGCCGCCCTGCGCCGCAACGATCGCCGCCTCACCCCGCCGATCTTCAACGTCTTTATGGCCAAGGAGAAGCAGCATCTGGATGCCCGCCACAAGCGCCACACCGCCGAACGAACCGATACCCTGCGCAAGCTGCCGCTGTTTGCCATGTTGCAGGAGAACGAGCTGCTCCAGCTGGCCGATCAGGTGAAGTTCGCCCCCTTCGTCAGCGGCGACATCATGCTGGAGCAGGGAGATGTCTCCAGCTGGCTGTTCGTGCTGGTCAAAGGGGAAGCCGAGATGGTGGTCAATGTCGAAGGGCGAGAGCTGAAGCTTGGTACGCTCAACGCGGGAGACTTCTTTGGCGAACTGAGCCTGCTCACCGGCGAGCCCAGCTCCTTCACGGTACGGGCGGTGGCCACCGTCGAAACCTATCGCATCAATCAGGCAATGTTTCAGGAGCTGGTGATGCAGCGCGAGGCGCTGGTCGAGCCCCTCTACCGGGTGCTGAGCGACCGCCAGCAGGAGCAGCGGGCCCTGCTGGAGCGGGAGGCGGAAGCCATGAAACAGCCACCACAACAGCTTGATCTGCTTGATAAACTGATGAAGCTGTTCGGCGGAAGATGACGTAGCATGGCATCGTATTGAGGACGTGAAGAGAGAGCCGCAGCCATGTTACTGACCACCTTGGCCCTTGCCGCCAGCCTGCAATTTGATTGTCCCGCCACCATCGAGACTCGCCAGCAGCTGCTGACCCCGCAGCAGGGCTGGCAGGCGTTTACCCGCAATGACGATGGCAAACAAGACGAAACCCTCAGCCACCGGCTCGATAATCTGGCCCTGTTCGACGGAGATCCTGCCGAGCTGGCCCAACTCAAACCGGATAATGGCGACAGCGACGAGATCCACTACTGGAGCCAGCTCGATAGCAGCCTGCGCCCCCTCTATCTGGTCTGCCGCTATCAAAACAGCGCCATCACCCTGCAGCAGGCGCTGCCCGTCGGCATCAGTTACTGCCGCGTCAACCAGCGCGACCGCTACACCCTGCTCGGGCTGATTTGCCGCAAATAGCGGTCGTGACCCCTTGCCATACATCGCTATTCGATGACAGCCATTACCGCCTGAGCCGGGCCACCCGCCAGCGCCATCAGAGCAGCAGCTCGGCCAGCTCCTCCAGTGCCGTCAGCTCCACGTCCGGCAACAGTTGCAGCTGTTGCCACGGTTGCTGCCGCTCGTTGATCCAGGCGGCGCGAAAGCCGTGCAAGCGGGCACCCAGCACATCGGTCTCGGGATGATCCCCAACATGGAGGATCCGCTCCACAGGCAGCTTGAGGGCACTGCGGGTTTGCTCAAACATATCCGGGGCAGGCTTCATTCTGGCATTCATCCCCGCCTTGCAGACCAGCCTGAAGTAGCGATCCAGCCCTGCCTGCGCCAGATCCAGATTACCGTTGGTGATGACCACCAGCGGGTAGCGTTCGGCCAGTCTGGCCAGCAGCTGATGAGTGGACTCGCTCACCTCGATCTTCGAGCGCTCTGCCAGAAACGCGGCAAAGACCTGCTCCGCCTCGCGGCTGGCCTGCTGGTCAGCCATCCCCCCCGCCACCATAGCGGCGCGGATGGTCTGCTGGCGCGCCAGGCTGACATCGTGGCGCAGCTCGGGCCTGGCCAGCAACACGGTGCGTTTTAACTCCAGCCAGCGCGGCTTGTCGAGCATGGCGGTGGCCAGATATTCGCTGCGCAGATGGCTCAGCATCCACTGCTCGGCGCGCACGATGGCGGGGCCGTTGTCATAGAGGGTGTCATCGAGGTCAAACGAGATGGCAGCAACCGGCTGCCAGCGGCGATAGAAGTGCATGGACTCTCCTCTGCAACGGGGCTCAGGGCCCGTTATTCATCGTCCTGTGCATCCGGGTCACGCTTGGCCCTTGGGTGGGCGCTGTCGTAAACCTTGGCCAGATGCTGGAAGTCGAGGTGGGTATAGATCTGGGTGGTGGAGAGGTCGGCATGTCCCAGCAGCTCCTGAACCGCCCGCAGATCGCCGGAGGACTCCAGCATATGGGTGGCGAAGCTGTGGCGCAGCTTGTGGGGATGGACATGAGCGTTGAGCGCCTGCTTGTTGCCCCAGCCATCGAGGCGGGCCTGCACCGAGCGGGCCGACAGCCGCTGCTTGCGGCTGGAGACAAACAGCGCCTCGCTCTCATCCCCGGCCAGCAGCGGGCGCACCTTGAGCCATTTCTGCAGCCACTCGACCGCCATCCGGCCTATGGGCAGCACCCGCTCCCGCGAGCCCTTGCCGGTCACCTTGAGCTGACGGTCGTCGAGCTTCAGATCCACCAGATTGATCCCCACCAGCTCGGCCAGACGCAGCCCTGAGGAGTACATCAACTCCATGATGGCGCGATCCCGCACCGCCAGCGGATCCTGCTCGTCGGTGATGTTGAGCAGTTGGTGCATCTCGTCCACATCGAGGTTTTTCGGCAGCGGCCGCCCCTGTTTGGGGGTGACGATGCCGCGGGCCGGATTGGCGGTCAGCCGCCCCTGCCGCACCTGCCAGTCGCAAAAGCTGCGCAGGGCCGAGACCTTGGTGGAAAGGGAACGAGGAGCAAGTCCCCCCTTGTGCATCCGGGTCACCAGAGTGCGCACCTGACTCGCCTCGAGCCGACCCCAGTCAGTGAGCCCCAGGGCCACCAGCTCGGCGGTCATCGCCTCCAGATGGGCTTGATAGTTATTGCGGGTATGAGGGCTGAGCTGACGCTCGACCCTCAGGTATTCGATAAAGGCCGCCAGCTCGTCCGCCAGTGCCGCAGGCAGTGGCGGTGCGATGACGGGTGCTTTGGCAGGCGCCCTGGCCGGTGTTCTAGCCATGAGTCAACTCGGGCAGACGCAGTTGCAGCAGGCGCCCCAGTTGGCCCAGCAGCAGGGTGTCGTTGTGGGGAGTAAAGTGGCCGGGATCCGAGCTGGCGAAGGCCAGCACACCGAGATCGCCGAGCCGCATCAGGGCCACCGAGTTGACCAGCACATCGTGGCCAAACAGCGCCTGCTTCTCGCTCTGGCTCAGGCGGCCAAAGTAGTAATCCTGCCCCGGCAAACGCTGACCCAGCAGGGATTCGAGCTGCTTGCCCTGCGCCAGAAAACGCTGCTCGGGCCCGCTCAGGGCAAACTTCTTGGGATTGAGCCAGAGCCGCAGCCCGGTCAGGCGCAGCCGCTGGACAAAGGCCTTGCCCATCACGGCACTCACTTCGAACAGGGTCTGGCAACCGTACAGCTCGCCGTAGAGATCGGCATAGACCCGGAAGATCCGTTCGTTCTCGCTGGCGATCCCCATCAATTCGGTGATCTCCTGCTCCAGCTGTTCGATCCGCTCGCGCTGCCGCTCCAGCTGGCGCTCAACCAGCGAGACCGACCCTTTGCGTTCATGGGGAATGCGGATCCGGTCCAGCACGGCGGCATGGCGTTGGAAAAACTCGGGATAACGGGCCAGGTACTCCAGCACAGTGGCTTCATCCACCGATTGCTCCTGCCGTTTGAGTTCGCTCATAAATTGGTTGATCCATCAGAGAAATGGGGCTTGCTGCCCCGACATCATGGGCAAAGGGGGCCAGCGCCCCCCGTACCTGAACCTTTATCGGCTAAACCTCTATCTGGCCGTCAAACACATGCTCGGCGGGGCCTGTCATGTAGACCGGCTGGCCCGGCCCCTTCCAGGCGATGGTCAGCTTGCCGCCCGGCAGACTGACGGTGACCCGCTCCTTGAGCTTGCCCTGACTGATGCCAATCACCGCCGCTGCACAGGCACCGGTGCCGCAGGCCAGGGTCTCGCCACAGCCCCGCTCGAATACACGCAGTTTGATCTCGGTAGCATTGACCATCTCCATGAAGCCGACGTTGACCCGCTCGGGAAAACGCTCGTGGCGCTCCATGATGGCACCGAGCGTCTCGACCGGTGCATCGGCGACCGAAGGCACCTCGATGACGCAGTGGGGATTGCCCATGGAGACCACACCACACATCACGGTATGCTCCTGCGCCCGCAGCAGATAGGTTTTCTCTGCCTTCTGGGCCCGGAACGGGATCTTGCCCGGCTCAAACTGGGGAACACCCATGTTGACCGTGACCTGGTTCTCCCCCTCCAGCTGCAACACGATGCGACCCCGGGCGGTACTGACCGCGATGCGATCCCGGTTGATCAGCCCCTTGAGACGCACGAAACGGGCAAAACAGCGGGCACCGTTGCCACACTGCTCCACTTCGCTGCCATCGGCATTGAAAATGCGATAGTGAAAGTCGAGTTCAGGGTCATAGGGCGGCTCCACCAGCAGCAGCTGATCAAAGCCGATCCCGAAGTGGCGATCTGCCAGCTTCTTGATGACGTCATTGCTGAAAAATACCTTCTGGGTGACGCCATCCACCACCATGAAGTCGTTGCCCAAGCCATGCATCTTGGAAAAATCTATCAACATCGTGCATTCCTGTGCTGTTAGGGCTGTAAAAACTCACCGTCAACCACTATGAAGTCGTTGGCCACAGCCCCATGCATCCTGGAACAATCTATCAACATCGTGCATTCCTGTGCTGTTAGGGCTGTAAAAACTCACCGTCAACCACTATGAAGTCGTTGTCCAAAGCCCCATGCATCCTGGAATAATCTATCCACATCGTGCATTCCTGTGCTGTCAGGGCTGTAAAATTCTGTCATCTCTATCTACTGCATCAGGGCAGCAGGTGCTCACCGCGCCAGAGATCGGCCAACTGCTCCCGCTCGCGGATCAGGTGCGCCTCGGCACCATCAACCAGCACTTCGGCAGCGCGCGGACGGGTGTTGTAGTTGGATGACATGGTAAAGCCGTAGGCACCGGCCGAACGCACTGCCAGCAGGGAACCCTCGGCAATCGCCAGGGTGCGCTCCTTGCCGAGGAAGTCGCCGGTCTCGCACACCGGGCCCACCACGTCATAGATCGCGGGAGCATGGCCAGCACGGCTATCCACCTCGATGATGTTCATCCAGGCGCCGTAGAGCGAAGGGCGCAGCATGTCGTTCATGCCGGCATCGATCAGCGCGAAGTTGCGGGTCTCGCCCGGCTTCAGGTACTCGACCCGGGTCAGCAGCACACCGGCATTGGCGACGATGGCGCGGCCCGGCTCGAACAGCAGGGTCAGATCCCGGCCCGCCAGCTTCTGCTTGAGCGCTTCGGCATACTCGGTCGGATGGGGTGGCTGCTCGGAACCATAGTTGACCCCAAGGCCGCCCCCCACGTCCAGATGGTGGATATGAATGCCTTCTGCAGCCAGACCGTCGATCAGCCGCAACAGCTTGTCAGCCGCTTCCATAAAGGGATTCAATTCAGTGAGTTGCGAGCCGATATGGCAATCGACCCCGACGATCTCGATGTTCGCCATCGCGGCCGCCTTGCGATAGATGGCGGGCGCCAGCTCGATGGGAATGCCGAACTTGTTCTGCTTGAGGCCAGTGGAGATATAGGGGTGAGTACCGGCATCGATATCCGGATTGACCCGCACCGAGACGCGAGCCTTCTTGCCCATGCTGCCCGCCACCCGATTGAGGCGCTCCAGCTCGGCTTCCGACTCCAGATTGAAGCAGAGGATCTCTTTATCCAGCGCAAGGCGCATCTCCGCTTCACTCTTGGCCACCCCGGAGAAGACCACTTTGGCCGGATCACCGCCCGCCGCCAGCACCCGCGACAGCTCGCCACCGGAGACGATGTCAAACCCCGAGCCCAGACGGGCCAGCAGGTTGAGCAGCGCCAGGTTGGAGTTGGCCTTCACCGCGTAGCAGATCAGATGGGGAATATCGCCAGCGGCCTTGTCGAAGGCGTGCCAGTGGCGCTCGAGGGTCGCACGGGAGTAGACGTAAAGCGGGGTACCGTACTGCTCGGCAAGCTGTTGCAGCGAGGTTTGCTCGGCCTGAAGCTGGCCGGCGGCGTCGTAGTTAAAGTGATCCAAGGGGGCGGTTCCTTCCTAGAATGGGTGCGGCATTAGTGCGGCGCGGCCTCGGTGGCAGCCTCAGTGGTCGCAGGCGGTGCTGCTTGCGGTGTACTCTGGCTCTGTGGCTGCTCGGGGGGCGGCATATAGAGCGGCCCCTTCAGACCGCACGCGGCCAAGCCGAGGGACAGAAGAGTGGCAAGCAGACACTTGGTGAACTGGGTGATCATAATGGTTCGCTGCGAAAAAATTTTTGGCCCTCTATAATCGCACTCACATTGTTAAAAGCAACAGGATAAACCGATGAAGGATCACGAGTATCACGCCCTGACAGACGCCTTTTTCCAATATGTGGAAGACACGCTCGACGAGGGGTATCCGGATATCGACTGCGAACGCAGCGGCGGCGTATTGACCCTCTCTTTCGAGAACAAGACCAAGGTCATCATCAACAAGCAGGAGCCACTGCACCAGATTTGGGTCGCCACCCGCGAGAACGGCTTCCACTTCGAACTGCAGGGTGACACCTGGATCGACAACCGCTTCGGCCACGAGCTCAAGGCGCTGCTGAGCCAATCCTGCACCGCCCAGGCGGGCGAAGAGGTGGTGTTCCCATGATTGACCTGCACCCGCAGGGCGCCCGTCATGCGGTGATCTGGCTACACGGGCTGGGTGATTCCGGCGCCGGTCTCGCCCCGTTGGTGGACGCGCTGGATCTGCCCGCCGACTTGCCGGTGCGTCACCTGCTGCCGGATGCCCCCGAGCGCCCCATCACTATCAACATGGGCTACAAGATGCGCGGCTGGTACGACATCAAAAGCTTCGAGGATCCCGCCGAGCGGGCCGTGGAGTCCCATGTCCGTGAATCAGCCGACCAGATTGCCGCCCTGCTCGATCAGCTGGTGGCCGACGGGTTTGCCCCCGAGCATATTGTGCTGGCAGGTTTTTCTCAGGGCGGGGTGATTGCCTCCTTCACCGCGCTGCGCTATCAGGCAACACTGGCGGGCCTGCTCTGCATGTCCACCTATCTGGCTGCCCCCGACAAGCTGCTCGGCGAGATGAGCGAGGCTGCTCGCACCCTGCCCATCTGTTACATGCACGGCATCTACGACGATGTGGTGAGCCTGTCGCTCGGTTGGGATGCCAAGAACCGGCTGGAAAGCGTCGGACTCGCCCCCGAGTGGCACGAGTACCCGATGCGTCACGAGATCTGCCGTCCGCAGCTGGGCGACATTCGCAGCTGGCTGCTGGCCCGCCTCGGCGTGTGAGCCCTTCCGGCAAAGCAAACGGCCTGCATCTGCAGGCCGTTTTTTATTGCGATTCCAACTGACGGGTCAGCCCACTTCGCGAGCGGGCGGCACCTGTTCACGCAGAGTCCCCTGACTGCGATAGGGGATCACATCCAGCTCGCCATTCACTTGTACTATCTCGTAGTACTGGGGCAGGTTGAAGTTGATGAACTGCCCATCATCGCTGAACCGCTCGTGATTGGAGGTGTAGAAGCGGTTGACCCCCGCCACCAGCTCATCCTTGTTGCCGGCAAAGTGCTGGTAGATCTCCACCCGGTTCGCCTCATCGAGGATATAGATGTTGGTGCCCGCATCACGGGTATCGAAGAAGAACTGCACCAACCCTTCGCTGGCGTAGGCATCGACGATGCTCGGCAGATGCTGGCTGTGGGTCTTGTCGAGCCGCAGCGGCAGGTGATCCAGCTTGTTGTGGGAGATGTGACGGTAAAAATCGATGGCGTTTTCCAGCTTCTTCACCGACACCCCGCGCCGCTCGAAGAAGATGCCGTACTTCTCGCGGCCAAGGGCCATGGTCTTGACCAGCTGTTGCTTGTCGCGTGCAAGGCGCAGGTCGATACACTCCGCCACCAGCGTCTGGAAACGGGAGCGCACCAGAGAACGGAAGTGCTGGCTGTAGCAGAACACCTCGATCATCTCGGGGGCGGCAGCATCCTGATGCATCTTGCCGAGGATAGTGGTGAGGGCATCGACCACGGCTTCATCCCCCTGGAAGTGCAGGGTACGGATCTCGCTCCAGGAGTTGCGATAGACCAGATCCACAGATCCCACCAGACACTCCTGATTGCGACCGAACGAGAAGACATCCACGGTATTGGCGTCAAATTCGATCACCTGACCGACCCAGTGGCTGGTCGGGTCCATCTCCAGGTTGAGGAAGATGGAGAGCTGACGGATCTCGCACGGCCGACTGAGAGCCAGATTGGTGGCCAGCGGGTACTTCTCGGGGAAGCAGCCGGAGAGATCGCGGCAGAACTGGTGCAGATTGTCGATGTGCAGATCCGAACCCTGATTGAACAGGTGCACCCGCGACTGGGGTGTCAACAGATCGTTGAAGTAGGCCCAGGAGACCAGCTTGCTGATGTAACCGTTGAACTCCAGCGGCGCGCGGCCAATGATGTCCACCGGCTCCAGCGAATGTTTGTAGAGATACCAGCCGGCGCGGTTGAGGCGACCGTGAGGCACCTGCACGAAGCTGAGATCCGGCTCGCTGAGATCCGGCGCGATCTTGAGGTTGATGCGCTGCACCTTGCCCGGCAGGCTCTCGAACGCGGCGTAGAGTTTGCGCGACAGAATGCCGATATCTTCCGGGTTGATCGACTCGCTGATGTTATTGCGGCGGGCGAACTGGATCAAGTTGCGGTAACTCTGCATCAGGGCTTCCAGCAGCTCGGCGTGAGCGATCTTCACCTCTTCGATCTTCCACTCGTGGCGGTGATCGAGCTGATAGAGTTTGTCCTGACTCCAGCCCCAGTAGGAGACCAGCTGGCTCATCTGCTCGCGACGCCACTCGGGGGAGTGATCATCCTTGGGATGGCTGAGACCGTCGCACACCTTGAGGTAGAAGCAGCGGCGCACCAGATCGAGCCGCGCCATGTCGCCGATGGACTTGAGGTAGTTGGTCACCTTGTCCAGCATCAGACAGTAGTTGTCGAGCCGGTAGTGCATCCCCTCGTTGTGCTGGAACCAGTCGCGACCAATCATCGACAGCAGGCGGGTATTGGGATACTCGTGGGAGTAGGCTTCCATCAGCACCGACTTGAGCACCGCCTTGTAGGGGGAGTCGATCCCCTTGTAGAGCTGCCACAAGGCGGAGCCGAAATACTCTTCGGCCGGAATACGGTCAAAACTGCCGAGATCGAGCCAGTCGTCCTGCTTGAGCTTACCGCTCTCGAACAGCTCGTTCACATACGCATCGTAGTGATCATCACATTCGGTGGGCACCAGATACCAGATCAAGCGTTTGCCCGCGATACGCATGGCACTGCGGTAGAACTCGTCGAGCAGCAGCAGGTGCTGGGCACTGCCGCAGCTCTCCCCCTGCATCTGGGCATCGTTGGTCTGGCGGAACTTGTCTTCCGGGATCAGGAAGAAGTTGAGATCGACCCCGCGCTGTTCGGCCCACTTGGAGAGTTGCTGGCATTTCAGCTCCAGCAGATCGAGCCGCTCCTGCGACAAACCGGTCACGTGGCAGACCCAGATATCGAGATCGGAGTGACAGCATTGACCGATGGAGGAGGTGCTGCCCATGGAGTAGAGCCCCTGAATAGCCCGATCATGGGTGGCAAGACCGCTCTGGCAGTTGGCGTTGCGACAGAGGTCATCGATAAAAGCTTGCTGTTCGGCAGTGGCGCTGAAGCTCCAGATACCATGAGGGACATCACCGGAGACATAACCGGGCAGCAGGGGATGATTGAAGTGCAGCATGACAGGCAGCAGTTGGAATACCTGCTGCCCATAGCGACTCATGAGGCCTAACGCCCGTTGCGTCTTGAGACGGGTAATGTCGTCATAACGCGCAACCAGCGTATCGATGTGTTCCTGCAATGCCCTGCCTATCACCTAAGTGAAAATGACGCACCAAAAGGGGGATACGTCAAAAAAGTGTGATCATGTTAACAATGCAAACAGCGGTGGTAAACAAGCCTTCAGCTAAACGTCAGATTATTTCTGGTATGACCACATCAAGTATCAGGGGAAATCATTAAATTCCAATATATTCAATGAATTAATCAACTGCGCTTGCTTAATGAAAATCATTTTCAGCATGCATTTTTGAGCTTGGCCCCGCTTTTGCCGGCTCCGCCATGAAAGCCCGGGCAAAGGGTGGTAATATCGATTTCCTTCTAAAAATGAAACAACTGATTGATATGGCAGCCCGAACCCTGAAAATTGCCACTCGCAAGAGCCCGCTGGCCCTGTGGCAGGCCAACTTTGTCAAAGACCGGCTCGAAGCCCTGCACCCGCAGTTGCAGGTCGAACTGGTGCCCATGAGCACTCAGGGTGACAAGATCCTCGATACCCCGCTGGCCAAGGTCGGTGGCAAGGGGTTGTTCGTCAAGGAGCTGGAGACCGCCATGCTGGAAGGGCGGGCCGATATCGCCGTTCACTCCATGAAAGATGTGCCGGTGGAGTTCCCCGAGGGGCTCGGCCTGCACACCATCTGCGAGCGGGAAGATCCCCGCGATGCCTTCGTCTCCAACCGTTTCAAGGCCATTGCCGAACTGCCGCAAGGGGCCGTGGTCGGCACCTCCAGCCTGCGCCGCCAGTGCCAGCTGCGCGCCGCGCGCCCGGATCTGGTGATCCGCGACCTGCGTGGCAACGTCAACACCCGCCTCGCCAAGCTGGATGCCGGTGAGTACGACGCCATCATCCTCGCCGCCGCTGGTCTGAAACGACTGGAGATGGCGCACCGCATCACCGCCTTTATCGAGCCGGAACAGAGCCTGCCTGCCAACGGTCAGGGGGCTGTCGGCATCGAATGCCGCCTCGACGACGTTGAGCTGCACGCTCTGCTGGCGCCGCTCGAGCACGCCGAGACCCGCGCCCGGGTGCTGACCGAGCGCGCCATGAATCGCGCCCTGCAAGGGGGATGTCAGGTGCCTATCGGTGCCTACGCACTGGTCGACGGCGAGCAGATCTGGCTGCGCGGTCTGGTGGGCAGCCCGGATGGCAGCCAGGTAATCCGTGACGAGATCCGCGGCCCGCTGGCCGATGGTGAGGCCCTCGGCGAGCAACTGGCCCAGCGCCTGCTGGCCGCCGGTGCCGACGAGATCCTGGCCGAGGTCTACCGCGCATGACCCCGCTGGTGGTGCGTCCGGCCGCCCAGGCCGCCGAGCTGGTGCAGTTGCTGCGCCAGCACGGTCATGCACCGCTCTGCTGCCCGCTGCTGGAAACCGTGGCGGGCAGCGAACTCCCTCTCCTGCCCGACCTGCTGCGCAGTGCTGACGCGGTTATCGCCGTCAGCATCCATGCCGTTCATTTTGCACACGATTTTCTGTTGCAAACTGGTCAGACCTGGCCACATATTGAGTACTTTGCGGTGGGTCAGGCCAGCGCAGATGCGTTTGCAGCCATCGGCATCACGGCAAGCTGCCCGGATGACCCGCGCAGCGAAGGGCTGCTGGCCCTGCCCGCCCTGCAGCAGATAGCAGGCAAACGGGTACTGATCCTGCGCGGCAATGGCGGGCGGGATCTCATCGCCAGCACGCTGGCCTCACGCGGTGCTCTGGTGCACTATTGTGCGGCCTATGAGCGCCACTACCCCGAGCTAGACGGGGACACATTAACCCGCCACTGGCAGGCAGCGGGGCTGGACAGCCTGCTCATTACCAGTGGTGAACTACTGCAACGCCTGCTGGAGCTGGTTCCCGAGCACCAGAGGCTCTGGCTTTTTGACCGCCTGCTGGTGGTCCCCAGCCCGCGCGTGGCCGAGATGGCCAGCGCAGCGGGCTTTATCCATATCACGATTGCCCAAGGTGCATCCAACCAGGCCCTGACGGCCGCACTGGAACTGAGGAAGATGGAATGACAGAACAACAAGAATCCCAGGTCAAACCCCAGCCGACCGCTGTGGTCAATGGCAGCAAGAGCCGCTCCGGTGCCGTACTGGGAGGGGTTGCCATCCTGCTGGCCCTTGGCCTGACCGGCGGCCTCTATCTACACGGTCACAAGAATGCCGTGGCCCAGCAGGCCGAACTGGCCCAGCTCAAGCAGCAGCTGGCGAGCGCCCTGAGCAAGATCGACCAGACCAGCAGCAAGGATGCCGAGCAGCTGGCCGCACTGGATCAAACCCAGCAGCGGCTGCAGGGGGAGATGCAGGGCCTGCAGAATCGGGTACTGGATCTCAACGACAAGCGCCCCAACGACTGGATGCTGGCCGAATCCGAATATCTGGTACGAATGGCGGGCCGCAAGCTGTGGCTGGAGCATGACCTCGTCTCCGCCATCACCTTGCTCGGCAATGCCGACGAGCGGATCGCCGCCCTCAACGACCCCAGCCTGATGCCGATCCGCAAGGCGCTGGCCGAGGATATCGCCAAGCTCAAGGGCATGCCGCGCATCGACCGCGAGGGGCTGACCCTCAAGCTGGCTGCCCTGTCCGACCAGATCGAGCTGCTGCCCCTCTCCACCGTCAGCATGCCGGAAGCCAAGGCCGAGCCGGATCAAGCGGTCAGCACCAATCCCGACGAGTGGGAGAGCAACCTGAAGAAAAACTGGGTCAAGTTCACCGAGAACTTCGTCACCATCCGTCGCCGCGATGGCGCGGTCGAGGCACTGCTCTCGCCGCAGCAGGAGATCTTCCTGCGTGAAAACCTCAAGACCAAGCTGTTGCAGGCCCAGCTCTCCGTCTATCGCGAGCAGCAGGCGCTCTACGAAGACAGCCTGGACAAGGCCCAGCGCTGGCTGACCCAGTATTTCGACACCGACAACAGCGCCACCCGCTACATGCAGGGCGAGATCGACAAGCTCAAGGGTGAGCAGATCCAGATCGACTATCCGGCCCAGTTCAAGACCCAGGCCATGCTGGAGCAGGTGCTGACCGAACGCCTGCAACGCATTCTGGCCAGCAGCTGAGGAGGGCACCATGATCCGTATAATCATTCTGGTTGCCGTGATGGTCGCAGGGCTGATCTTTGGCCCGCAAGCCTCCGGTAACAAGGGCTATGTGCTGATTGCTCTTGGCAATTACACCATCGAATCTTCCGTCACCAGCGCGGTGATCCTGGCCGTGCTGTTCTATGGTGCCCTGCTCATCGTCGAGTGGCTGCTGGGCCGGGTGTTCGGCCTACGCCGCAAGACCCTCGGCTGGTACGGCTCCCGTCGCCGCCGCAAGGCCAATCAGCAGACCGTGGCAGCAACCTTGGCGATGGCCGAAGGCCACTACAGCCAGGCTGAAAAGCTGATGCTCAAGGGCGCCAGCAACAGCGACACTCCGCTGCTCAACTATCTGAGCGCCGCCAAGGCGGCCCAGGCGCGCGGTGACGATGTCCGCCGGGATCAATACCTGCAAAAGGCGCAGGAGGAGAACCCCAAGGCCGAGCTGGCGCTTACCCTGACCCAGACCCAGCTGCAGATCGAACAGGGCCAGTACGACACGGCGCTGGCGATGCTGGAGTCGGTCTACGCCCTCAACCCGCGCCATCCCATGGTGCTGGATCAGCTACGTCAGGTGCATCTGGCCCGCCACGACTGGGCGGCCCTGTGCGACCTTATCCCCACCCTGCACAAGGTGGGCAAGCTGACCCCGAAACAGGAAGAGGAGCTGCTGCAACAGGCTTGGAATGGCCGTCTGCAGCAGGCGGCCAGCAATCTGGAGACCCTCAAGGCGGTGTGGCAGGAGCTGCCGCGCAAACTGCGCCTTGAGCCGGAGCTGCTGGCCAGCTACGGCGATCTGCTGCGCGGTCTGGGTGCCGACAGCGAAGCGGCAACTCTTTGGCAGGAGGCACTGCGCAAGCAAGCCATGCCGCAGTTGCTGAGCCGTCTGCCCAAGCTGAAACTCGACAACTACCAGCCGCTGCTGGCGCAGCTGCAAAAACAGCAGGGGCAGCCGGAGGTCGACAACGCGCTGGCCCAGCTCTATCTGCTGGCCGGCCAGCTCGACGAGGCCCAGAAGCTGCTGGAACAGCAGGTGGAGAAGGCCCCCAGTGCCGCCGTCTACCACGCGCTCGGTCAAGTGATGGACAAGCGCCGCCTTACCAACAAGGCCAACGAGTACTACCGTCAGGCGCTGGAGCTGGCAGGGATCTGATCCTCAGACTACAAACAGCAAAAAGAGAAGAGGCCGCACAATGCGGCCTCTTTTTTATCTCTTTGTTCTGCTCTCGTCAGGCGGTGAGCCGCTCCAGCTCGCCAATCAGCCAGATGGCCTCGGCGCGGTGGCTACCGCACACATCCGCCATCGGACGAAAGCCGCCACATACCGCCGGCCGTTCTGGCTGGCCGAAGATCTTGCAGCCAAGGCGCGCATCAAGCTGGATGCAGGGGACGCCAGCCGGTTTGCCATCGGGCATGCCGGGGATGGCACTGCTGATACTGGGAGCGATGCAACAGGCACCGCAACCGGAACGACACTCCATACAACCCACTCCTGTCACAGGATCAACCTGCACTGTCGGACTCTCTGCCACCATAGCTCAGGCCAGATGACAAACGTAGAGAGCGAGCAGCAAAAAGCCCGACCGCGAGGCGATCGGGCTTGATTCACTACCGCATGGCGGGCAGAGCCATCATCACAGGATGATGTCGCGAACCACGCTGTCTTTGCGTTCCAGATAATGGATCGACTTGATGCGGCGGATGGTACGGGATTTACCACGGATCAGCAGGGTCTCGGTGGTAGCCATCACGCCATCGCTGGTGATGCCGTCCAGCAGATCACCCTTGGTGATGCCGGTGGCGGAGAAGATGACGTTGTCGTTCTTCGCCATGTCTTCCAGCTTGAGCACCTTGTTGACGTCGATGCCGAGCGCTTCGCAGCGGGCAATCTCCTGCTCACCCAGCGCGATCACCTCGGGGCTGTCGCCCTTGACCCGGTGACGCGGCACCAGACGGGCCTGCATATCGCCATCCAGCGCGCGGATCACCGCAGCGGAGATCACCCCTTCCGGTGCGCCGCCAATGCCGTACAGCATGTCCACTTCGCTGTCCGGCAGACAGGTGAGGATGGAGGCTGCGACGTCACCATCGGGAATGGCGAAAACGCGCACGCCCAGCCCCTGCATCTCCTTGATCGCCTTGTCATGACGCGGCTTGGCCAGGGTAATGACGGTCAGACGGGAGAGCGGCTTGCCCAGCGCCTTGGCCACGGCCTTGAGGTTCAGCTCGAGAGCCTGATTCAGGTCGATGGCGCCTTTGGCTCTGGGCCCGACGATCAGCTTTTCCATGTACATGTCAGGCGCTTTCAGGAAGGACCCCTTGTCGCCCACCGCCAGCACGGCCAGCGCATTGGCCTGACCCATGGCGGTCATGCGGGTACCCTCGATGGGATCGACCGCGATATCCACCGCGTCGCCGTGCCCGGTACCGACCTTCTCGCCGATGTAGAGCATCGGCGCTTCATCAATTTCACCTTCGCCGATCACAATCTCACCATCGATCTCGATCTGGTTGAGAATGTGGCGCATGGCCGCAACGGCCGCCCCATCGGCGATATTCTTGTCACCACGTCCGAGCCACTTGTAGCCAGCCAGTGCAGCCGCTTCCGTCACTCGGGAAAACTCGATTGCCAGTTCACGTCTCATCGCATATCCAACCTATGGAGCTCGAAAACGGGCGGCATTCTACCACAAGGGCAAACCTTTGCGCACAAAAGTAGCTGGCAGGCGCATAAATGTAGCCAATTCATCCAATTGCAATCCAACTGCCATCGACTCTTCATCCAACTGTCACCCCGCTGTCATCCGGCCTCCCTAGGATGGCCCCGTCTTCCAAACAAAAGCTTGCAACACAAGGGATTAAGATGAAAAAGCTGACTGTAGTGGCACTGGCGCTGACTGCCGCCTTCCAGGCTCAAGCCGTTGAAGTGTATAAAAACGACACCTCTTTGCTGGATCTCTATGGCCGCATCTATGCCGGTCAATTCTTCGGTGACAAGAAAGAAAACGTCGATACTACCAATCCGAATGGCACCAAGGATTACAGTGCCAAGCAAGGGGCAAACCAGTTTGTCCGTTTCGGTGCCAAGGCCGAGACCCAGATCCAGAGCGGCCTGAAGGCGCTGGCCCAGTACGAAGTGCAGATGTACATCAACGACAGCGAAAAGACCTTGGGTAAAGATGGAAGCACAGACAACCTGCGCACCCGTCTGGCCTTTGCCGGTGTCGGCGCTGACTGGGGTACTGTGACTTTCGGTCGCCAGAAAGGGGCCCCGGGCTTCCTGGCCGACTGGACTGATGTCTCCCTCTCCGACGGCTACGGCAACGAAGCGCTGGGCGCCAAGACTGACACCTTCGCCACCAACCGCGCTGGTTCCGTGTTGAAGTATTCCGGCCTGTTCAATGGCTTCCAGTTTGATGCCAGCTACAAATTTGATGGCGGCCAAGAAGAAGACAAGAGCAGCAACAAGACCTCCGCAGCTGACCCAGCCTATGGTGCAGCCGTGGCTTACACCTTCCCGTTCAATCTGTCTTTGGGTACCGCCTACAACGTTGGCCAACGTCAGGAAAAGAATACCGAAGACGCCAAACTGTGGCTGATCTCTGCCAAGTTCGACAACAAGGCGGCCTATGCGGCTCTGAGCTATGCCGATGGCTCTGACTTTGTCCAAAGTGGCACCGACCATACCGGCTGGGAAGCCGCGCTGGGCTACAACTTCGAAAACGGCTTCGGTCTGATGGCCCTGTGGAACAAACAGGAGCAGGAAGTCACTGGCGGCAAGAAAACCGATTCCATTGACTACTACACCCTGGGTGCCCAGTACAAATTCAACAAGAACCTGCGGGTGATTGGCGAGTACCGCATCAACAATCTGGACAGCGTTGCCGGCAAAGCGACAGCCAACAAGGATGACTTCCAGCTGGCTGCCCGCTACGACTTCTAATCGAGGTTTTGCGGATCCCCAAAGCGCGATGGCTTGCCATCGCGCTTTTTGCTGGGCATCGCTCACGACCGGAGAAAGTGGCCTAGGCTCAACAGTAGATGTATCGCCGGAGAGATGATCATGGTCAGGCTGCTTTTCGTCCTGCTGTTGCTGCTGGCTCTTCCCGCTCACGCCCTATCTATCGCCATGGTGCTGTGGCGCGGTGAAACCGCAGCCGAAGCGGGCTTTCGGGCAGAGCTGACCCGCCTTGGCTATCAGGCCACCATCACCACCTATAACGCCGATCAGGATCGTACGGCGCTGGCAACCATGCTGCGCCAGCAGATGCTGCCGAAACTGGCCGAATACGACTACATCTACACTTTTGGCACCACCGCCACCACCATGACCAAGAGTCTGGTGGCCAACCGCAAGCCACTGATCTTCAACGTAGTATCCGATCCGGTCGGGGCAGACATCCTCTCGGAAGACAAAGCCCAGAACAGCATGGTGGCCGGAGTAAGCAACATGGTGCCGATGGCGCTGCAACTGGCCAACGCCAGCGAGCACCTGGCCACCGGAAAACGGCTGTTGCTGCCCTTCAACCCCCGTGAGCAGAACACCCTGCTGGTGGCCGATATGCTGCTCAATGAAGCGAAACGCTATCAGTGGCAGATGGTCACCTGGCGAATGGCCCCTGACCCACGGCGGCTGGACAACGAACTGAAGCGGTTGCAACAGGACGCCAAAAACGACATCGTCTTTCTGGCCGCAGACAGCTATCTGCTCTCCATCGCCCCCCGTTTGCTGAATGCGCTCAACGCAGCGGCCATCCCTACCATCTGCAGTGCCGAGCTGTTCGTCGAGCACGGCTGCAGCGTTGGCACCATCAGCAGCTACGAGGCGCTGGGCAAGATGGCCGCCGGGATCATCCATCGCCATCAGCAGGGAACAGAGTTGCAGGATATTCCGCTGCAGACCGATCCCCATCCCAAACTGGTGTTGGGGCAACTGGGTAGCGCCACCACGCAGGAGGCGAGCCCCGAAAAGCCGAAGCCTTGATAAAGATCTCGGCCAATCAGGTTCCGGGCGGGTATGCTGTTGACCCCCATCGCCCGAGAGCCCTTTCCCATGAGCACCACCGTCTTTTTTGCAGTTCTTCTGGCAGCCCTGCTTCACGCCAGCTGGAATGCGCTGGTCAAAATTGGCGAAGAGCGGCTGGTGGGGGTGTCACTGGTGGCGATCTTCTCCGGGCTTATCGCCGCCGTCGCGCTGCTGCCAATCGGGCTTCCCTCTGCTGCCGAGCTGCCCTGGCTCGGCCTCTCAGTCCTGCTCCATATCGGTTACTGCCTGTTTCTCAGCCATGCCTACAATCAGGGCGATTTTGGCCAGATCTATCCGCTGGCCCGTGGCAGTGCCCCGCTGCTCGCCATGGTGTTAAGTGCCACATTGCTGGGGGACTACCCCGGTTACGGCGGCATCGTCGGCGCCTGCGTGCTGATCATGGGGGTCTTGCTGATGGCCTGGCGAGGTGGGCAGCAGCGCCTTGACAGCAAAGCGGTTCGGGCGGCACTGATCACGGCCATGTTCACGGCGACCTATACCCTCTCGGATGGAGCCGGCGCCCGTGCAGGGGGTGAACCGGTACGCTACACCCTCTGGCTCTTTGCCTGCACCGGGCTGGCGATGCTGCTGGTGCTGATCGTCCACCAGAGGCGCAACGCATGGCGCCAAATCCGCCGCCATGCGCTGTCAGGAATGGCGGGAGGCGCCATGTCACTGCTCGCCTACGGGATTGTTATCTGGGCCATGACCCAAGCCCCCATTGGCGTGGTCGCAGCGCTGCGTGAAAGCAGTGTGCTGTTTGCCATGCTGCTCTCGGTTTGGCTGCTGAAAGAGCCGCTCGGGCGCATGCGGCTGACGGCGGCTGCCATTATTACCGGCGGCGTGCTGCTGACCCGGCTGGGAGGATAAGCGCTGTCGCCATTGGGGCGCATTTATCAGGCAGGATGGCGTAATTCACTCCGCCAAATATGCCGAATACAAATAATGGAAATAAGTGTCGACCCGAGCGTAAATGTTTACATCCGCAACGTATCAATTAACTGGCAGGTCTGTTTATTTCAACCACAGCTTCATTCGGGAAACTTACCTGCCCAGCAGCATTAATGATAAAATCGTTCACAGTTAATTTTCGGCAACGCTGACCAATACCGCGCATGGCACAGACCATGCCGCTCCGCCCATACATTCATTGGCCGCCTGACGGGTAAGCCAGCCCGGTCAGAGATGACCCGATCGCGCCCGCCACAGCAAGATGGCATGGCGCTACCGCGTTATTAATGGGTCCGGTTTCGTCCGTTTAATTTTTGATTATTTTAAATCCAGCACCATCAGGGAGTTTTTAATATGTCAGCAAAAAAGCTGAAATTGGGCGCCTTTATATTGATGATATTAACATCGGTATTTGGCGTCACTAATATCGGAATCGGTTTTTACCGAATGGGATATGCCGCCATTCCGATGTTCGTCATTGGCGGTCTGTTTTTCTTCATCCCGTTCATTTTGATGATGATCGAATTCGGCACCGGCTTTCGCAAAGAGGCGGGCGGCATCTTTACCTGGATGCGCCACTCGGTCTCGACCCGATTCGCCTTTATCGGTCTGACCATGTGGTTCGCTTCCTACGTCATTTGGATGTTTGGCAAGGCGCTCTCCATGTGGGTGCCCCTCTCCTTCATGCTGTTTGGCCGCGACATCACCGTCATCCCGGTCACCCTGGGCAGCGGCATCGACTTCGGCCCCTTTATTCTGGGAGTGGTCGCCATCGCGCTGGTTGCCACCGTCACCAAGCTCATCACCCTGGGTAGCGCCCGCTTCGCC
Source organism: Aeromonas sp. Y293-4 (assembly GCF_027705905.1). NCBI lineage: Bacteria > Pseudomonadati > Pseudomonadota > Gammaproteobacteria > Aeromonadales > Aeromonadaceae > Aeromonas > Aeromonas sp. Y293-4. The sequence goes on from NZ_JAPDCI010000006.1 coordinate 185,074, forward strand.
AAAGTGGCGGCCATCGGCGGCCTCTCCGTAGTGGCGCTCAACGTGTTGCTGCTGGTCGGTGGCGTCTTCACCTTCGCAGTGAGCGGCATGACCCTGCAGGAGCCCCTCACCCAGGCATCACTGGCAGCCTCTCCCAATGCCGCGTTCAACGACATCATCCCCTTCCTCGGCTTTATGGTGTTCGCCATCTTCGCCTACGGCGGGGTCGAGGCGATGGCCGGGGTGGCTGACGAGCTGGAAGATCCGGAGCGCGACCTCAAGCGCGGCATCTTCCTCTCCGGCGCCTTCATCGTGCTCTGCTACATCATCGGCTTTCTGGCGGTCGGCTCCATCATGCGCTGGAGCGACTTCCCGGCCGAGGGGATCACCTCTCTCTCCGCCCTCTTCATCATCATGCTGGAGCTGGGGCGCCATCTTGGTGGCGAGTGGCTGGGACAGGTATTCATGCGCTTTGCTGGCCTTGGTATGTTCCTGAGCTATCTGGGTGCCTTTATCGCCCTCTCCTACGCGCCACTGCGCCAGTTCATCACCGGCACCCCGAGTTACTTCTGGCCGGAGCGTTTCCAGCGCGAGAACGAGAATGGCGTGCGCATTGAAGCCCTCAAGGTGCAAGCCTGGGTGGTCTGTCTGTTCATTGCCGCCAAATCCATCTTTACCCTGATCAACCCGGAAGGGGCCGCCGCCCTCTATGAGCTGATCATCACCATGACCAACGTCGGCATGACCCTGCCCTACATGTTCCTCATCTACGCCTGGTATCGCTATCGCAACAACCCGACGCTGGGCAAGGACCTGATCTTCTTCAAGAGCTCAGGTGCCGTGCTGCTGGCTACCATCATCAGCCTGATCCTGGTCGCCTTCGGCAACGTCTTTACCGTGGTGGCCCCCTTTATCTCCGGCGATATCTCCACCGGCGTCTGGACCATCATTGGCCCGCTGCTGTTCGTGGTGATCGCCATGCGCTTCAAGATCAAGCAGGAAGATGCCCACTAAACGGTAAGCAATGCTCCATGCCAATCGGGACCGTTCTGGTCCCGATTTTTTTAGCGCCGGCTTCCGCTCGCCATCACGGCCAGTCCATAGTTTCAATGCAAAAAAAGACTCTATAGAGACCTCTTTTACGCTCTCCTCGCCGTCAGAGCACGCTCAACGCCGTAAATTATCAATATCAAGGTGAGAATGATTGTGAAGCGCCAGTTCACGACATATAACTTAGCGAGATATCCCTGTACTTCGTCCGGTAGAGCTGATCATGATGATGCGTTCCCTCCTTCCCCTGTTGCTTGGCGCAGTAATGCTGCCGGCCACTATGGACAGTGCCCATGCCAACCCCTTTTCCGCCAGCAGCAAGAGCAGCAGCGGCTTTCTCGAGCGACGGGATGTGCCTAACCTCAGCTCGGCTGCCTTCGTGGTGGCCAACCACAGAACCGGCGAGGTGATCTCCGAGCGCAACGGCAACCGGGTAATGCCCATCGCCTCACTCACCAAGCTGATGACGGCGCTGGTGGTGCTGGATGCCAACCTGCGCCTCAACGAAATGCTCACCGTGACCAATGCCGACATCGACCGCATCAAGGGAACCGGCTCGCGCCTGGCCATCGGCTCCAGGCTCAGCCGCGCCGAAATGCTCCATATCGCCCTGATGTCCTCTGAAAACCGCGCCGCCTCGGCGCTGGCCCGCCACTATCCCGGCGGCCAGCGCGCCTTCGTCGAGGCGATGAATGCCAAGGCCCGCATGCTGGGGATGTGGAATACCCGCTACGCCGACAGCACAGGGCTCAACCCGCGCAATGTCTCCACCGCGCAGGATCTCGCCAAGCTCGCCGCCGCAGCGGCCTCCTATCCGCTGATCCGCCAGTACTCCACCGACGAGCAGAGTTATGTGCGCACCAACAAGCGTCAGCTGCACTACCTCAACTCCAACCGGTTGATCCGCGAAGGGCAATGGGAGTTCACCCTCTCCAAGACCGGCTATATCCGCGAAGCGGGCCGCTGTCTGGTGCTGGGCACCAAGGTCAATCGTGAGCCGGTGATCATGGTGTTGCTCAATGCCGAGACCACCAACGATCGGGTCGCCGACGCCAAGCGGATCAAAACCTGGCTGGAGAGCTCGGGCAGAACCACCCTTGCAGCCAACCAGAGCAGCATGCTGACTCACCAGTAAGATCGAGATCCCCAACCAAGCGAGGCACCCGCCTCGCTTTTTTCTGCGTGACCGCGCCCAAAAAACGGGAGCCCGCTCCCGTTACAGGTAACACCTTCCACCATCCCGTTACAAAATGTAACTACTCAACAGCGTGATTCACACTAATAGAATCAATTGGTTGTAACCTAGCAGCGAGAATTTTAGCGTGCCATCACAACCCCTGTAACAACGAGCCACCATGCGTATTTCCAGTATCGAGTGCGGGCGGGTGCTGGCCATTCTGGCCGTGATGACCATTCACGTCTCCCCCTTCGCCAATCCCTTCAATCCCGCCCTGTGGGGAAGTGGCTCCTGGCTCTGGCTGAGCGGCACCATCAACCAGTTATGCCGCTTTGCCGTGCCGCTGTTTTTCCTCTGTGCCGGTTACTTTCTGCAGCCGAGACTGAGCCGCGAAGCGCCGCTGACCGTGGCCTGGCGCTACTGCCGCCCCTTGCTGCGGCTCTGGCTGGTGTGGAGTCTGGTCTACCTGCTGGTGCCGTTCAATCCGCTGGATGCCGTGCAGCAAGGCTATCTGGCCTCCCTGCGCGGGCAGTGGCAATTCCAGCTCGGCGACCCCCTCAATGGCTGGCTGGTGGGCGGTATGATCCACCTCTGGTTCCTGCCAGCCCTGATCATGGCGGTGACCCTGCTGGCACTCTGCTACCGGCTTGGCAGACCAGCGCTCGCCCTCTGGCTGGGTCTTGGCCTCTACCTGCTGGCTCTGCTGGGGGGCTCCTATGCCAAGCCGCTGCTGGGCGCCGAGTGGCCACTGCTCACCCGTAACGGCCCCTTCTTCTCCCTGCTGTTTGTGGCGCTTGGCGCCCTGCTGCGCCAGCGTCAGTGGCAGCCCGATGCCCGCACCGGCTGGCAACTTCTGCTGGCGGGCGTGGCGCTCTATGGTTGTGAAGCCTGGGCGCTGCAGCACTTTGCCGCAGTGCCGCTCACCCGCCACGACTTTCTGCTCGGCTCCCTTCCCTGGGCTATCGGCCTGTTTGGGCTGCTGCTGGCCAACCCCGAGTGGGGCAAGGGCAGCTGGCTTGAGCGCCAGGCCCCCAAAGTGCTCGGGATCTACTGCCTGCACATGATGCTGGTGGTCTGGCTCTTCGTGTTTGGCCCACAGGGCGCATCCATCCTGTGGGAGATCACCAAGGTGCCGCTGCTGCTAGGATCGTCGTTGCTAGTCTATCGCCTGCTGGCGGCCCTGCCACTCGCCCATCGACTGCTGCGTACCCACTGAACCCTCCATCCGGCCCGCCCTATCGGGCCGGATGCCTCTTCACGTTTTGTCCCTTTCTCTTCCGCTACGCCCTTTTTCCCTCGCTTCGTTCGCGCGGTTTGCTGCAATGGCTCTGCTTTTCAGCCGAGCTCCCCCGACCGCACAACCCGCCTCCAATACCCCCCTCCATTTTCACCTTGCCAGACAAATGAAAATCAATATCATTGGCATCCCGCTTTGGCGGGTCAGGCTAATTATAATTAAATCAATATGTTCGAGCCGTCAGGTCGACATCCAAAGAGTCAATATTGAATATGCAGCACCCTCACTTTCGCAGAACGCTGGTCTCGCTGGCACTGCTGGGCACCGGCTTCACTGCCCAGGCCACCGATGAAACCATGACTGTGGTTGGCAAACGCTCCCAGCATCAGGAAGTTGCCACCGCTACCCGTACCAATACGCCAGCCAAGCTGGTTCCCCAGACCATCGACAGCGTCAAGGTCAGCGAGCTGACCGCCTTCGGCCAACCGACGCTGAGTGAAGCCCTGAGCGGCATTCCCGGGGTCAACGCCAGCGGTGATACCCGCTTCGATGGAGTCAATATCCGCGGCTTCAGCGCCAGCAACGACTTCTATCTCGACGGATTCCGCGACGACATGCAGTACACCCGGGATCTCGGCAACATCGAGCGGGTGGAAGTGCTCAAGGGCCCGGCTGCCGTGCTCTACGGCCGTGGCAGCACGGGAGGCATCGTCAACCGGGTCAGCAAGAAGCCGCAAAAAGGGCAGGAGTCCAGCGTCACCGCCCGGGTCGGCAGCTTTGACAGCCAGCGGCTGGCCGCCGACCTCAATGGCGAGGCGAGTGAGCAGGTGCAACTGCGCCTCAATATGGCGCAAGAGGACAAAGATAGCTTCCGCAACGGCGTGAAGAGCAAGCGCACCCTGCTGGCCCCCTCCGCCAACTGGGAGATCAGCGACAACCTCAACTGGCTGGTGCAATACGAACGCAACGAACATGACCGCACCCCGGATCGCGGCATTCCCGGGATCAATGGTCGTCCGGCCGATGTGCCGCGAGAGTATGTCTACAGCGATACCAGCCGTGACTTCATTGATGACGTGGCGCAATCCACCCGTTCCCGCCTCTCCTGGGATATCAACGATCAGTGGCAGTTGCGCCAGCAGCTCGGGTACTCCACCCTCGACAGCCAGTTTGACAACACCTATGTCACCAGCGTCAAAGGGGATAAGGTGACCCGCTCCCGCTGGCAGCAGGATCTGAAAGCGAAGAACCTGATCAGCAACACCGAGGCCGAGGGTCTGTTCCAGACCGGCCCGGTGGAACATCGCCTGCTGGTTGGCTTCGAGCAGAACTGGCAGGAGCGCACACCCAAGCTCTACCAGAACGCCACCGCAATCCCGTCTGGCAATCTCTACGATCCGGGCTCACTGCCTACCTACAATGGTGCCATGAAGCTCTCCAGCGACGCCAAACACAAGGTGCGCGGCAATGGCCTCTATCTGCAGGATCAGCTCAGCCTGGGTGACTGGCATCTGGTTGGCGGGCTGCGCCGTGACGACTTCACCGTCACCAGTCGCCGCTACGACCTCAACAAGGAGGAGAGCGTCTCGGTCAACAGCCTGAGCCCGCGCCTCGGTCTGGTGTGGAATCCCCTCGAGGATCACGCCTTCTACACCTCCTACAGCAAGACCTTCACTCCAGTGGGCGGCGAGCTGATCGGCATCACCCCGGGTGACAAGAACAACGGGCTGGAACCCCAGCACACCCGCCTCTACGAGGGGGGTGTGAAGAGTGACTGGCTGAACGGCAAGCTGGCGACCACCCTCTCCCTCTATCGACTGGAGATGTACAACAAGCGCACCAAGGATCCGCTGGATCCCACCAAGGTGATCCTCACCGGTCTGCAGCGTACCGAGGGTGTCGAGCTGAGCGCCCGTGCCGAGCTGACCGACGAGATCTACCTGCGTGGCGGCTTCGCCATTCAGGATGCGGAGCAGGTCAAGGCGGATGCGGATCTGCAGGGCAAGCGCCCGATGAACGTCTCCCGTCAAAATGGCCAGCTCTATCTCGGCTACAAGAGTGGCGAGCAGGGCTGGTTCGGCGAAACCGGCGTGACGGCGGTGGGCGATCGCTTTGCCGACAACGCCAACACCACCACACTGCCCGGTTACGCCCGCTTCGATGCGCGCGCCGGTTATCGCTGGCAGCAGTGGGAAGCCGAGCTGAGCGCCGAAAACCTGACCGACCACGAGTACTTCGTCAGCGCTACCAGTGCCAACCAGATCATGCCGGGCACGCCCCGTCAGCTGAGCCTGACCGGTACCTACCGCTTCTGATCTCTGTGACAACCACCCCGACTGGCCAGCCCCTGCTGGCCAGTTTTTTTATGAAGCAACCACGATGAAACGCAGAAGAGTTCCCCTTCACAACAACAAATGGGTACGTCGCCTCCATGCCTGGGCCGGTTTTTTTACCCTCGCCCTGATGCTGATGTACGGCATCACCGGTCTCTGGCTGCAACACCGTGCCGTGTTGCCCATCCCCGGCCCCCACACCGACAAATCGAGTGAAGAGATAGTGCTCAAGGCACCACTCACCAGCCCGGAGCAGCTGAAAAGCCTGCTGCAACAGCGCTATCCCGATACCTTTGCCGACGGGCGAACCATGATCACCCCGGCCCAGACCCTACCCACCCCGAACGGCCCGCTCATCCTGCCCGCCAAGTGGGAGATGCGCGGCATTACCCTCAGCCAGAGCGTGGCTGCCAGCTATGTTGAGGGTACCCTGCTGGTACGTACCGACCTGCAACTGGCCAACTTTGCCGCCAGCCTCAACCGGCTGCACCGCGGCATGGGCACCGGCCTCGGCTGGCAGCTGTTTGGCGATATCGCCGCCCTGGCCCTGCTGCTGCTCGCCCTCACCAGCCTGTTTATGTGGACCAAGCTGCACGGCACACCCAGAGCCATCATTGCGCTGACGCTCGCAGGCACCCTCGGTACCCTGCTGTTTGCCCTGCTGGGATAGTGCGGCAACCATGTTCTGATGCAGCAAGGTTTGGAAAAAACCGCAATAGAAACAGGCCGCTGGCGGTGATGCCGTCAGCGGCTATATCAAGAAAAGGAAATAATGGAGAGCAGGAAAAGAGAAGGGATACCAAGAGGTAACAGGAAGTACTGCCAGCTCAACAGTAACGCCCCAAAAGCGCAGAAACGCCAAAAAACAAAAGGCCATCATTGCTGATGGCCTTTTGTCATGAATTTGATGGTGCCCGGGGTCGGACTCGAACCGACACGGTTATTCACCGGCGGATTTTGAATCCGCTGCGTCTACCGATTTCGCCACCCGGGCAACTGCGAGGGATTATACGAATGGCGCGATGCCATGCAAGGTGTTTTTCGATTGAACACTCCCGTTTGTTCATTTATTCAACGCCTTGCCGATGCGGGGCCAGTTACATAGAATGCCGCCATCATCTTAATGGAATAAAAACGATGGCCAAGCCTAATAAAGTCCAACAAAAATCCCCCTCTCCCGCCACTCAGCCATACCCGTCAGCGGGTCTGATGCGTCGCCTCGGCGCCCTCATCTATGATGCGCTGGTGGTGACTTCGCTGCTGATCATCGCCGGCTTTATCGGCATGGGTGTCGCCAAGCTGTTGCTGGTCACCGGCATGGCCAGCGTACCGGCGGGTGAAGATACCGTCTGGTTGCTGACCCGCCACCACCTGAGCCTGATCTACACCCTGTGGCTCGCCTTCGTCATCTGCGGTTTCTACACCTGGTTCTGGACCCGTGCTGGCCAGACCGTCGGCATGCGCGCCTGGCGGCTGCGCATTCAGAACGAAGATGGCAGCCATATCCGTATTACCCAGGCGCTGATCCGTCTCGCCACCGCCGCCTTTGGTCTGGGCAACCTGATGTGCCTGTTCAACCGCCAACGTCCGCGAGCGTTTCAGGATATCTGGGCCGAGTGCGAAGTGATCGTGCTGAGCAAGCAGGAAAATCTGGAATTGTTGAACAAGTAATACCGGAGCAATGCAGCAACGAAAGAGGGCACCAACAGGTGCCCTCTTTGCATTTCCTCATAACCTCGTGCGGATTACTGCTTGCGGCTGAGGATGTAGAAGGAGATACCGCCAAACAGCAGGCTGGGCGCGATAGCCGCCAGAATCGGCGGTACCGCATAGACCAGACTGATGGGGCCAAACACCCGATCACTCACATAGACGGCAAAGCCGGTCATGATCCCCATCAGCATCCGCGCCCCCATGCTCACCGAACGCAACGGGCCGAAGATGAAGGAGGAGGCCAGCAGGATCATCGCCACCACCGAGAGTGGTGACAGCAATTTGCGCCACATCTCCAGCTTGTAGCGACCGGCATCCTGCTTGTTGGCATCAAGATAGCCGATGTAGTCGAGCAGACCGGAGACCGAGAGGTTCTCGGGGTCGATACTCACCACCCCCAGCTGTTTGGGCGTCAGCTCCGAGCTCCACTCCATCTTGTCGTGCTGTTCGCTGCGGATCTGCGCGGGATCGTCGAAGCGGGTAACCAGGGTCTGCTTGAGCAGCCAGTGGTGGCGCTCGAACACACCCTCCTGCGCCTGCACCACGTCGATCAGCTTGCGCTCGGGGGTGAAGCGATAGAGGGTGATGCCGGTGAGGGCGCCATCGTTACGCACCCCGTTGATATTGACGAAGTTGTTGCCATCGCGAGCCCACACCCCGTAGGCGGAAACCGTCAGACGACCTTCGGACAGCGCGCCTGCCTTGATGTCATCTGCCATCCGCTTGGCGATGGGGGCCACATATTCCCCCATCAACCCCACCATGATCATCAGCGGGATCGCCGTCTTGAGCGCCGCCATCACGATACTGATCTTGGAGCGACCCGCCGCCTGCATCACCACCAGCTCGGAGCTGGTCGCCAGCTGACCCAGGCCAATCAGGCCACCCAGCAGCGCGGCCAGCGGGAAGAAGAGCACCGCCTCCTTGGGCATGGAGAGCAGCACATAGTAGAGGGCGTTGATCATGTCGTAGTTGCCGTCACCGACCGACTTGAGCTGCTCCACATATTTGATGAGCCCCGCCAGACCAACCAGCGTGATTTCACACAGCAGGATCGACATAAAGATGACCCTACCGATATATCTATCGAGAATGCCAAACATCAGCAGAAGTTCCTATGTTGCAGCATCATGCTGATTTTCTGTTGAAATAGCGCCCTTTCACCCCGTTCCACCAGCTGGTGCCCTGCAGATTGAGGGGCAGGCCGATAAACAGCAGGTAACCGAGCGGCACCAGGAACATCCCCGGCCAGTAGGGCAGCCGACCGCTGTCGATGGCCGAACGGGCGGCGCTGAGCAGCAGGAAGTAGGAGAGATAGAGCATGATGGCCGGCAGCAGCTTGGCGTAGCGCCCCTGACGGGGATTGACCCGCGCCAGCGGTACCACCAGCAGGGTCAGCACCGGAATGGAGAGGGGCAGCGAGATACGCCACTGCAATTCCGCCATCATGGCGTTGTCCTGGGTACCGAACAGTTCCATGGTCGGCTTGGCCGCCGCCTTGCGGTTGGAACGCTCCATCTCTTGCTGGCGGATCACCAGACCATATTCGCGAAAATCGGAGATCTGGAACTGCTTGCCGGAGAAGTTCCCCTCGTAGCGGGAGCCATCCATCAGGGTCAGCCACTGCAGACCGTTCTCATCGACCGTCACCACCCCTTCGGTCGCCACCACCACCGAGGGAGGACTGTTCCCCTCCGCCCGCTGCAGCACGAAGATCTTTTGCAGTTTTGAGCCGTTGTCGTTCAAATCCTGGATATAGGCAACCAGACGCCCCTTGTCGAGCTCCATAAAGCGGCCAGGCTGCAGGAAGGAGATACCCGGATCGGCTTTGAACTGGTCGATCACCTGCGACTCGCGCTCCTTGGCCTGCGGAGCGATCCAGCCGGTGTTGAACGCTGCGACTGCGGCAGTCAGCAAGGCCAGCAACATGGCGCTGCGCATCACGAAACGGTGGCTGAAACCGACCGCATGCATCACCGTCATCTCGCTTTCGGCATAGAGGCGTCCGTGAGCGAACAAGATGGCCAAAAACAGGCTGATTGGCAGCATCAACAGCGCCATATTGGGCAAGTTGAGCAGCAGCAGGGTAGAGACCAGACGTGTCGGCACCTGGCCATCGGCGGCGTCACCGATGATCTTGATAAATTGTTGGCTGACAAAGATAAGCAGCAATACGAATAACACTGCCAGCTGGGTTTTCAGGGTTTCCCTGAACAAATATCGGAAAACGATCACAGTCATTCCCAAGTAAACTTGTGTTTTTAGTCGAATGCCTGAAAAATAGGGCCGTATATTGGATTTTTACCAGTTTGAACTGCGGAGCCTGTGGCTGTTCGCTCCGCCTCTGATACCCCAACAAGCACCGCATTATTCAATAAAAGGTGCCTTTTGTCTTTAGGATGTAGGAGATTCCATGGAGTTCAGTGTAAAGAGTGGCAGTCCAGAGAAGCAACGGAGCGCCTGCGTCGTAGTCGGCGTATTTGAGCCTCGTCGCCTCTCTCCGGTTGCCGAACAACTGGACAAGATCAGCGATGGCTATATCAGTTCGCTGCTGCGCCGTGGCGACCTGGAAGGGAAACCAGGCCAGATGCTGCTGCTGCATCAAGTACCGGGCGTGCTCAGCGAGCGCGTACTGCTGGTCGGATGCGGCAAGGAGCGGGAACTCGACGAACGCCAGTACAAGCAGATCATCAACAAGACCATCACCACCCTGAACGAAACCGGCTCCATGGAAGCGGTCTGCTTCCTCACCGAGCTGCACGTCAAGGGGCGGGATACCTATTGGAAGGTGCGCCAGGCGGTGGAAACCACCAAGGCGGGCCTCTACAGCTTTGATCAGTTCAAGACCAACAAGGCCGAGCCACGTCGCCCGCTGCGCAAGCTGGTATTCAACGTGCCGACGCGTCGGGAACTGACCATTGGTGAAAAAGCCATCGCTCACGGTCTGGCCGTGGCCAAGGGTGTGCGGGTCTGTCGCGACGTGGCGAACATGCCGCCCAATGTCTGCAACCCGGCCTATCTGGCCTCCCAGGCCCGTCGTCTGGCCGATGCCTACGACAACATCACCACCAAGGTGGTGGGCGAGCAGGAGATGGCCGAACTCGGCATGAACTCCTATCTGGCGGTGGCTCGCGGCTCCGACAACGAAGCCATGATGGCCATCATCGAATACAAGGGTCATCCGGATGCCAAGCCCATCGTGCTGGTCGGCAAGGGACTGACCTTTGACTCCGGCGGCATCTCCATCAAACCGGCCGACGGCATGGACGAGATGAAGTACGACATGGGTGGCGCCGCCTCCGTGCTCGGTACCATGCATGCGCTGGCCCAGCTGCAACTGCCGATCAACGTCATCGGTGTACTGGCTGGCTGCGAGAACATGCCGGGTGGCAACGCCTATCGTCCGGGTGACATCCTCACCTCCATGTCCGGCCAGACCATCGAAGTGCTCAACACCGATGCGGAAGGTCGTCTGGTGCTGTGTGATGCGCTGACCTATGTGGACCGCTTCGATCCGGAAACCGTGATCGACGTGGCGACCCTGACCGGTGCCTGCGTCATCGCGCTGGGTCACCACACCTCGGGTCTGCTGGCCAACCACAACCCGCTGGCCCACGAGCTGCTCAACGCCTCCGAGCAGGCGGGTGATCGCGCCTGGCGTCTGCCGCTGTTTGACGAGTATCAGGAGCAGATCGACAGCCCGTTCGCCGACATGGCCAACATCGGCGGTCGTCCGGCCGGCACCATCACCGCAGCCGCCTTCCTGTCACGCTTCACCAAGAAGTACAACTGGGCCCACCTGGATATCGCCGGGACCGCCTGGAAGAGTGGCAAGGATAAAGGCTCCACCGGTCGTCCGGTGCCCCTGCTGACCCAGTTCCTGCTGAACCGGGCTGGCGTGGATATCGAAGAGAAAGAGTAACTCTCCGGCCCCTGCCGATGGCTGCATCGGAAGGGTTGGCGTTACCCTGAACCACAAGGAAGAGGCCCGCCTCTTCCTTGTTTCATTCTTGAATCAGTGAGCTGCGGACGGGAAACGCCCCGTCAGCCTCATGAGGCGGTCAACAGTCCGTCACCGCAAAACGGGATCAACCTGATGAGCCAAGTGACCTTTTACCTGATGAGCGAACAGGATGACGCGCAGGCCTCTGCGGTCGAGCGACTGGCCTGCACTCTTGCGGCCGAGTCGTGGGGGGCGGGCCATATCTACCTGCTCTGCAACGACGAGGCCCAGGCCCTGCGCCTCGACGAACTGTTGTGGCAGCTGCCGCCGGAGCGCTTCGTGCCGCACCAGCTGCAAGGCGAAAGCGGCATGGCCCCGGTGGAGATCGGCTATCAGCCACCGAAACGGCGCTACGCCCGCCTCATCAATCTGGCCACTGCGACACCTTTGTTTGCAGGACACTTCGCTCAAGTGGTAGATTTTGTCCCCACTGACGAAACACAAAAGCAGCAAGCCCGCGAGCGCTACAAGCACTATCGCCAGGCAGGCCATACCCTCGAAATGAGGGAGCAGCCCGTCCTTGCCGCACCGGATCCGGCGCAGCCCTGACTGCAACCAATTGATCCATAAAGAATCAACACCAGACTCCATCCATCCAGATTACGGCGAGACCATGGAAAAGACTTTTAATCACAACGCCATCGAACAGGCGCTCTATCAGCACTGGGAAGCCCAGGGTTACTTCAAGCCCCACGGCGACACCAGCAAAGACTCCTTCTGCATCATGATCCCGCCGCCGAACGTCACCGGCAGCCTGCACATGGGTCACGCCTTCCAGCAAACCCTGATGGATACCCTGATCCGCTACAACCGCATGCAGGGCAAAAACACCCTGTGGCAGGCAGGTACCGACCACGCCGGTATCGCCACCCAGATGGTGGTTGAGCGCAAGATCGCCGCAGAAGAGGGCAAGACTCGCCACGATTACGGCCGTGATGCCTTCATCGACAAGATTTGGCAGTGGAAGGAAGAGTCCGGTGGCACCATCACCCGTCAGATGCGCCGTCTGGGCGACTCCGTGGATTGGGAGCGCGAGCGCTTTACCATGGATGAGGGTCTCTCCGCCGCCGTGCAGGAAGTGTTCGTTCGTCTTTACGAAGATGGCCTGATGTACCGAGGCAAGCGTCTGGTGAACTGGGATCCGAAACTCAACACCGCCATCTCCGATCTGGAAGTGGAGAACCGCGAGATCAAGGGCCACATGTGGCACCTGCGCTACCCGCTGGCCAACGGCGCCAAGACCGCCGAAGGCAAGGATTACCTGATCGTCGCCACCACCCGTCCGGAGACCATGCTGGGCGATACCGCCGTGGCCGTGAACCCGGAAGATCCGCGCTACAAGGCACTGATCGGCCAGCACATCCTGCTACCGCTGGTGAACCGTCTGATCCCCATCGTCGCCGACGAACACGCCGACATGGAGAAGGGCACCGGTTGCGTGAAGATCACCCCTGCCCACGACTTCAACGATAACGAAGTGGGCAAGCGCCACAGCCTGCCGATGATCAACATCTTCACGCTGGACGCCCACGTGCGTGCCGAGGCCGAAGTTGTCGACACCAACGGCAACCCGAGCACTGCCTACGACGCCGCCCTGCCGGCCGAGTTCGCCGGTCTGGAGCGCTTCGCCGCCCGTAAAGCGATTCTGGCCAAGCTTGAAGAGCTGGGTCTGCTGGACGAGATCAAGGATCACGTGCTGCAACAGCCTTACGGCGATCGCGGTGGCGTGCCCATCGAGCCGATGCTGACCGACCAGTGGTACGTGCGCGTGGCGCCGATGGCCAAGACCGCCATCGAGGCGGTGGAAGATGGCCGCATCCAGTTCGTGCCGAAACAGTACGAAAACATGTACTTCTCCTGGATGCGCGACATTCAGGACTGGTGCGTCTCCCGTCAGCTGTGGTGGGGTCACCGCATCCCGGCATGGTATGACGACGCCGGCAACGTCTACGTTGGCCGCAGCGAAGACGAAGTGCGCGCCAAGCACAGCATCCCGGCCGTAACCGTACTGCGTCAGGACGAAGACGTGCTCGACACCTGGTTCAGCTCCGCCCTGTGGACCTTCTCCACTCTGGGCTGGCCGAACAACACCGAGGCACTCAAGACCTTCCACCCGACCGACGTGCTGATGAGCGGCTTCGACATCATCTTCTTCTGGATTGCCCGGATGATCATGATGACCATGCACTTCATCAAGGACGAAAACGGCCAGCCGCAAGTCCCGTTCAAGACCGTCTACATCACCGGTCTTATCCGTGACGAAGAGGGCCAGAAGATGTCCAAGTCCAAGGGCAACGTGCTGGACCCGCTCGACATGATCGACGGTATCTCGCTGGAAGACCTGCTGGAGAAGCGCACAGGCAACATGATGCAGCCGCAGATGGCCGAGAAGATCGCCAAGCGTACCGCCAAGCAATTCCCGGAAGGGATCGATGCCCACGGTACCGACGCCCTGCGCTTCACTCTGGCCGCGCTGGCCTCTACCGGTCGTGACATCAACTGGGACATGAAGCGCCTGGACGGCTACAACAACTTCTGCAACAAGCTGTGGAACGCCTCCCGCTATGTGCTGATGAACACCGAAGATCAGGATTGCGGCTTCAACGGCGGCGAGATGCAGTTCAGTCTGGCGGATCGCTGGATCCAGTCTCAGCTGCAAGTGGCCATCCGTGACTTCCGTACCGCCCTCGATACCTACCGCTTCGACATCGCGGCTGGCGTGCTGTACGAATTTATCTGGAACCAGTTCTGTGACTGGTATCTGGAGCTGACCAAGCCGGTACTGACCAAGGGTTCCGAGGCCGAGCAGCGCGCTGCCCGCCACACCCTCGTGACTGTGCTCGAAACCCTGCTGCGTCTGGCGCACCCGATCATCCCGTTCATCACCGAGACCATCTGGAAATCGGTCGCCCCGCTGGCTGGCGTACACGCCGACACCATCATGATTCAGGCCTTCCCGGAGTTCGATGCCGCCAAGGTGGACGAAGCCGCGATGGCGGATCAGGAGTGGGTGAAGGAGTTCATCGTCAGCATCCGCAACATCCGCGCCGAGATGAACGTGGCGCCGAGCGTGCCCCTCAACGTGCTGCTCCAGTGCGATGCCAAGGATGCCCGGCGCGCCGCTGACAACGAGGCCTTCCTCAAGTCGCTGGCCCGTCTGGAGTCCATCCGCGTTCTGGCGGACGGTGAAACCGCCCCGCTGTCAGTGAAGAAGCTGATCGGTGCCACCGAGCTGATGATCCCGATGGCCGGTATCATCGACAAGGATGCCGAACTGGCCCGTCTGGCCAAAGAGGTTGCCCGTCTGGTGGGCGAGTGCGGCCGTATCGAAGGCAAACTCGGCAACGAAGCCTTCGTCGCCAAAGCACCGGAAGCGGTCATCGCCAAAGAACGCGAGAAGCTGGAAGATTACCGTCTCCAGCTGACCAAGCTGGAAGCCCAGCAGGCCGAAATCGCCGCGCTGTAAGCGCCGCGACCAACCGCGACAGCAAAGCCCCCTGACTCAAGGGGGCTTTTTCATATCCGCGCCTCCCGTTTCAGCTCACCAGCAGCCAGCCGCAGAAACCGAGATAGAGCAGACCAACCAGCGCCAACCGCCAGGCGGTCATGACCCCCTTTCTGAACCCCCACCAGAGCAAGCCCACTGCCAGCAGCGTCACCAGCGAGGAGGCCATCATGGCGCCATCCAGCAACCAGGGGGTAAAGAGCAGACAGAAGGCCTTGGGGATAGTGCCCTGGATCATCATGGCCCCGGAGATATTGGCCAGCGCCAGCCGATTCTTGCCCTGTCGCACCCAGATCAGCACGTTCATCAGCTCCGGCATCTCGGTCGCCACCGGACTCAGCAGCAGGGCCGCCAGTACCGGCGAGAGGCCAAACAGCTCGCCCATGCTCTCCAGCTGATGAACAAACAGCTGAGCCGCCAGCGCCACCACCACCAGTGCAGCCAGTGTCTGCAGCAACACCTTGCCAAGGGGTGGGATCCCGGCATCTGGGGCCAGCTTGAGGGGCTCCGGCAATTCGACTTCGTGGCTGTCAGCCTGTTTCAGCTCGCGCCTTACATAGACGAGGTAGACCAGCAGGAAGAGCGGGGCCAGCCAGCTCTTGCCGGTGAAAGCGACCAGCCCCAGCGCGGTTGCCACCAGAAAGATCGCCATAAACCAGCGCTGATCCCGGCCAATCTCGCGCTGCACCTCGCCATCGATGGCCCGTTCGGTACGCCCCATGCAAAGCAGCAGGGTGAGGCCGACCGCCGCGTAGCCGATGGTAGCCAGCACCAGCGGCCCGCCGAGGGCGGCACCGATGCCGATCTCCTGCTGGGCGGTCGTGTTGCCCATCAGCAGGGCGGTGAGGGTGACGATGCATTCGGGCAGGGCCGTACCCAGTGCCGCCAGCAGCGAACCGGTGGCGCTTTGGGAGAGTTTGAAGTGGTGGCCGGTCCACTCGATGCCGTTGACGAAGTATTCGCAGGCAAGGTAGATGGTGACCGCAGAGACGAGAAATAACAGCAGGGTAATCAACATAATAGATACCGCCAGGCGAGCAGAATAACCGATGGACCCGATATGGCTCGCCCGGCTGGCGTGCATATCGAGGCCAAAGGTCTTGCAGAGCGATAGTGCCTATCGCCGCCCATGCCATGGATACGAGGATCCAAGAGTGTTGACATGGGCCCGGCCCGGAATGCGGGCGGGTTGCTACTCCCCAATGACTGAAGGGACGTTTTACCAACTCGACCGCCGCCTCACAAGGCAAATTAATGACAACTCATTCAATAAGTTGTAAGGGAATGTAACCTCGCCAGCCTCCCCTCCCCACCGCCATTTCGCTGTTGGCACACCGATTGCTGTAGGTAGTTCACTATCCACAACAGTTTGGGAAGGATGAACAATGAAACGGTGGATCCAACATTTCTATCAACTGAACCGCCTCAATTGGCTGATGGTCTGGTTGTTGCTCTGCTGCAGCATCATTCTGCTGTTTCCGGCCGGGCTGATGAAAGGGGCCGTCAGCCAGTGGGCTGCGGATCATGCGGCCTGGCTGGGGGTCGGCATGCTGATCGCCATCTCCTACTTCTGCAGTCAGGGCTTCCTGATCGCCTGGGAGTGGGCATGCGAAGAGTGGCAGGCGCGCCGTCAGCAGGACCAGCTGGCCCAGATGATCGGCTTCCTCGACTTCAACGAGAAGGCGGTGCTGCGCGAGTTCGTGCTGCAGCGTAAAAGCGTCATAAACTTGCCGATCACCGAGCCCGCCGTCAAAAACCTGATGGATGCCGGCGTCCTCACCTACGCCTACGGCAAGCCGACCCGGGAGAAGGATGACGAGAACCAGATCCGCGCCCTGATGATCGCCCTGCCCGCCCGACCGCTGCTCACCTACAAGGTGCTGGGGCTGTCGCGCGGCAAGATGAGCGACGAGCAGGTGGAGCAGATCATGAACGCCCGTCCCAAGTTCGCCCAGAAGGGGTTCCAGCGCTAACCGCCGCCCTATCCGCCAGATGCAAAAGAGCCGGACACTGTCCGGCTCTCTCGTTTCTGCGCGACGTTCTGTACCATCCCTTCCGTCTTGCTGCGTCCTACCCCTTGAGGCTGGAGCAAAAGCTGACATCGTCCTGCACAGGATCATCGCTCATGCTGTGATAAAGCTCGAAGCAGGGACCATTGCCAAACTCCAGCCCGGCAGCAACGATGTCGCCGATATGCTCCTGCCAACGAGGGCCATACTGACTGCGGTCGGTAATAAGATAACGGGACTGGGCGTAACGACCGGCGGGAATAATCTGGATCTCGACCGCACCCATCCCCACCGTCCCCGCAGGCACCGTCACCCCGATGTCAGTGCGACACTGGGCTGGCGGAGTCACCTCGGGGTTATCGTGATAGATGAAGATCCACTCCCCACCTTCCAGACCGCGGGCGCTGGCCCACTGATGCAGCTGGCTGCAGACGGGGTCATACCCCTCGCCATAGGGGCCGGTGACACGCATATAGGCCAGAGTGCGGGCGTCCATCTCGATGGTTTTCATGGTATTGCTCCGTGCTGATGAGTGACCCTCAGCATAAGGATTAGGCTGCACAAGTGCGTGTCCATCCTTGCTCATCAAGTGTCCATTCTTGCTCTTGTCGCGGCGAAACTCTCCCGGCGTGCAACCATAGTAACGGCGAAATACCTTGGCAAACGCCTGGGAGCTGGCGAGCCCCGCCCCCAACGCAATGGCCGTGACACTGGCATCGGTATAGCAGAGCTGCCAAGCAGCCCGCTGGATGCGCAGACGACGACACATCTCCCCGGGCGTCTCCCCCGCCACAGCCGTAAACACCCGGTGAAAATGGTAGAAAGACAAGCAGGCACTGCTTGCCAGCGTTTCAATGGAGAGATCGGGATTCTGCTCCAGCGCCCGGATCACCGGGCGCAATCTGGCCTGATAATCGACCATACCGTTAGCGACTGGCGCCCCCCGCGACTCTGGCCATATAGAACACATCCACATAGCGTCCCTGGCGGAAGGCATAGTCACGGGCTCGCCCCTCCTCGGTAAAACCGAACTTGCGATAGAGCGCCTGTGCGGCCTCATTGTCGGTATAGACGGTCAGCTCAATCCGATGCAGGTTGAGCCAGTTATCGGCCAGATCCAGCGCCGCGGCCATCAGGGCAGAGCCAACCCCCTTGCCAGCCCAGTCATCCCGCACTCCCATGCCGATACCGGCCACATGCTTGCGTCTCGGATTGGGCTCAACCAGAAGCGATAGCTGGCCTACCAGCAGGCCGTCAACGTCGGCGACCAGTGCCACCACGCTGTCGCTCTCCAACCGCTTCTGCCACTGGCTAAGGGGAGGTGTGGGCAGGTGCAAAGTGCCCGCCTGAGCATTGGGCATGGCGTAAAGATCCCGCAAGGCGGGGGCATCAGCGGGTTCGGCATGACGGATAGTAATCTGCATATGAGGCTCCTTCTCGAAGCCACCATCATGCAATATCCGGCGCGGTTACACATCCCCCACCTGCACCCATTTGTCTTGCCTATCAAAGGGCGAGGAAAGGCCCATTGGCCGAGCACGGCGCAGATCCGTAGGCTGACCCCATATCAACAAGGAGAGAAGCCATGACTGACAAGACCCTGCACAGCGCCAACGGCGCCCCCGTCGTCGACAACAACAACAGCCTCACCGCCGGTCCGCGCGGCCCCATCCTGATGCAGGATATCTGGTTGATGGAGAAACTCGCCCACTTCGACCGCGAGCGCATTCCCGAGCGGGTGGTTCACGCTAAGGGCTCGGGCGCCTACGGCACCTTTACCGTGACCCACGACATCAGCCAGTTCAGCAAGGCCGATCTGTTCAGCGCAATCGGCAAGCAGACACCTGTATTCCTGCGCTTCTCCACCGTAGCCGGTGAGAAGGGCGCCGCCGATGCCGAACGCGATGTGCGCGGCTTCGCCCTCAAGTTCTATACCGAGCAGGGCAACTGGGATCTGGTGGGTAACAACACCCCAGTCTTTTTCATCCGCGATCCGCTGAAATTCCCTGACTTCATCCACACCCAGAAGCGGGATCCGCGCACCAACCTGCGCAGCGCCACTGCCGCTTGGGACTTTTGGTCACGCCATCCGGAATCCCTGCATCAGGTCACCATACTGTTCAGCGATCGCGGCATCCCCAAGAGCTTGCGGGAGATGAATGGCTACGGCAGCCACACCTTCAGCTTTATCAACGAGGCCAACGAGCGTTTCTGGGTCAAGTTCCACTTCAAGACCGAGCAGGGCCACAGCTTCTACACCGATGAAGAAGCCGCCACCGCCGTCGGGCAGGATCGGGAGACCAGTCAGGCGGACCTGTTCAACGCCATCGAGCGGGGCGACTTCCCGCGCTGGAAGGTCTATGTGCAGGTGATGCCGGAGGCCGAAGCCCAGACTTACAACATCCACCCGTTCGACCTGACCAAGGTGTGGCCGCACAGCGACTACCCGCTGATCCCGGTGGGCGTGCTGGAGCTCAACCAGAACCCGGACAACTACTTCGCCCATGTGGAGCAGGCCGCCTTTACCCCAGCCAACGTGGTGCCCGGTATCGGCTTCTCGCCGGATCGCATGTTGCAAGGGCGGCTCTTCTCCTACGGGGACACCCAGCGCTATCGCCTTGGCGTCAACCACGGTCTGCTGCCGGTCAACGCCCCGCGCTGCCCGTTCCATCACGGTGCCCATCGTGACGGTGCCATGCGGGCAGACAGCAATGGCGGCGCCAGCCCCAACTATCAGCCGAACCGTTTCGGTACCCAGCAGCCGAGCGAACAGCACGAACCGGCGCTGAGTCTGGAAGGGGCCGCCCTGCACTACGACTTCCATGACTACGACAGCGACTACTACAGCCAGCCGGGCAACCTGTTCCGCATCATGGACGAGGGACAGCGTTCGCGGCTCGCCGCCAACCTGGCCCGCTCCCTTATCAATGTGGAGGATGACGCCATCGTCGCGGCCCAGCTCAAACACTTCGAACAGGCCGACCCCGAGTACGCCAAACGGGTCGAACTGGCACTGGCCGCCCTGCAGCGCTAAGCCGCAAGCAGGCAACATCAGCAAAAACAAAACGGGGGCCTGATGGCCCCCGTTCTCGTGATATTGACGGTGAGAAATAGAAAACGGAGCCCGAGGCTCCGTTTTTCAATGCAGTATCAATCCCTTACGGAACGAGCTTCGCGCTCTTCCCGCTCCCTTGCCAACAAGCGTTTGTACCACCAGCTACTGCGACGACGTTGTGCATTGGAAGAGCGACGAGCCATTTCTTAGGTTCCAGCCAAGAGAAGAAAGGAGCTGCATTATGCGACAGGGATCACGTCCATGTCTTTAGCTGGATCAAGAAAAGCCTCACTGACCCATGGAAATCGTCTTCTGGTTTTTCGCACCACGGGTGGCAGGCAACACCACCACAGGAGAACGCCAGGCCAGTGGGCCATTGCTCTCGAGGTCGTTCTGCGGGCCGCACTCCAGCCAGATATCTCCCTGCAGAATGCGGGCCCCTTCGGAATATTTCTGATCCGCAAACCAGCAAACCCGCTCGGGCAATGAGCCCAGCGGCAACACCAGCTCGGGACTGGCAAACTCGCCCACCACAGTGGTTTTGGACGCAGCCAGAGCGGGGGTGAGCCAGAGGGAGGCCAGCAGGCAGAGCAGTACATTTTTCATGAGGGGGATCCTGTTGCGATGGGAGGCACTCTAGAAGAGTCGACCAGCCCCGTGGTTTACTTGACTGACAATCATACTGCCTGCTGGCATTGTGGAACCAATATGGTAGCCTGCCAGCGCCTGCGGGCAGTCTCTCGCTGCCACGCGCAAACTTCCGGTGAATTTGTCACGTCCTGACAAAATATAACCTTATTTATCAAGTCGTTATTTGGATATTATCCCAATGCGTATCATGCCGTTGCTTCAGGCGGCCTGCCTGAGCCTGATGTTGTCCGCCTGCGTTGCCCCATTGCTGATGATGAGCCCCACCAGCCAGCTGATGTGGGCCCTGCTCAAGCCGCTGGTCGGCTTTGACCCGAACGAGGTCAATCTGTTCGAACAACCCCTGATCAAGGATCGGATGACCGCCATCCTTGGCCCCAACTACGACAGCACCATGCAGTTGCTCAAGACTGCCGACAAGTTACAGCAGGAGGGGCCGCTTTTCTATGTGGTCTCCGAGTATGCACCGGTGCCGGATATAGCCAAGCAGGCGGGGATGGTGTGGAACTCGCAAACCAACCAGATGTCGGTATTGCTGCAAAAAGGGGATGGCACCACCCTGACCTTCGGCGAAAATCTGGCGGGCACGGCACCGACGTGGCCAACCGCCATGCAGGGCTGGCAGACCCCCACCAGCCAGCTTACCCCGGCGGCCAATGCCCTGACCGGCGCAGCGACCAGTCAGAGTGGCGCCTCCCCCTTCTCCCTTGGCAGCGCGCTGGGCACAGTGACCCGCGGCGTCACCGGCTCGCTGACCAACAGCGCCAGCCAGGCTATCAGCGGCGCAGCCGCCACCGTGACGCAAGAGGCCACCAAGGCCGTTGTCACCCCTGCCAAACAGGCTGTCAGCAGCGCCACTGCGACCGCGGCGCAAGAAGCTACCAAGGCCGTTGCCGTTCCTGCCAAGCAAGCCGTCAGTAGCGCCGCTGCGACCGCGACGCAAGAAGCCACCAAGGCCGTTGCCGCTCCTGCCCAGCAAGCCGTCAGCAGCGCCGCTGCGACCGTGACGCAAGAGGCAACCAAGGCCGTTGCCGCTCCTGCCAAACAAGCTGTCAGCAGTGCCGCTGCGACCGTGACGCAAGAGGCCACCAAGGCTGTTGCCGCTCCTGCCAAACAAGCTGTCAGCAGTGCCGCTGCCACCGCGACGCAAGAAGCCACCAAGGCCGTTGCCGATCCAGCCAAGCAAGCCGTCAGCAGCACTGCTGCCACCGTGACGCAAGAAGCCACCAAGGCCGTTGCCGTTCCTGCCAAACAGGCCGTCAGCAGCGCCGCTGCGACCGCGACCCAAGAAGCCACCAAGGCTGTTGCCGTTCCTGCCAAGCAAGCCGTCAGCAGTGCCGCTGCAACCGCGACGCAAGAGGCAACCAAGGCTGTTGCCGCTCCAGCCAAACAGGCTGTCAGTGCAGCCTCTCATACGGCCGGAGAGAGCGTCGCCGATGCCGCCAGAGCGGCGGAGGCCAAGGCTCGCGCCAAGGCAGAGGCAGAGATGGAAGCCCTGCTCAAATAAACCGACAGGCCACCGCAAGGTGGCCTGTTTTTTATCCCGCTACCGGATCATGACGTTATGGAAAAGGCCACATAGACTGTTAGGTAACTACCCGCACAAGGAGTGCATCATGCGTCGTCTGCTCCCTGCTCTCGCTTCTCTCGCCCTGTTTATCGCGCTCCCGGCTCCGGCACTTATCTACTATTCGGAACAGAACATGCCGCTCAATGGCCAGGATAAAAATGGTCAGCCTGTGGGGTTGGCAGTCGAGTTGCTGCGCCTGATGTGGCGTGAAATGGGAGAGCCGGAGCAACCCATCCACTTTCTGCCCTGGGCCCGCGGCTGGTATCTGCTGACCCAGCAGCAAGAGGCCGTGCTCTTTACCACGGCGCACACCAAGGAGCGGGATCCCCACTTCCTCTGGGTCTGCCCCATCAGCCACTCCAGGGTCGCGCTGGTCGGCCGCAAGCAGGATGCCCCCAAAGTGGCCAGCAAAGCGGATCTCGCCAAGCTGCAGATCGGCGTGATGCAGGCAGATGTCGGGGAGCAGTTGCTACTCAACCGCGGGATCAGCCCTGGCAATATGATGTCGGTAGAGCGCATGGAGCAGGTGGTGCGCCAGCTCATCATGGCGCGCACCGATCTGGTGGCGGGCAACGAGGTGATGTTGCGCCATCAGGCCAAGGAGCTGGGTTTCCCCAGCGAGGATTTTGTCACCGTCGCGATTCTTGAAGAGCAGGACAACTGCTTCGCCTTCAACCTGAGGGCAGACAAGCAGCAGGTTGCCCGCCTGCAACAGGCGCTGGACAAGGTCAGACAGGGGGATGAATACAAGCAGCTGGTGAAGCGCTACCAGTTGCTCAGTATCCTGCCCGAAACCAATCCCCCCATCCCGCGCCTCGAGTAACCCCGGCCCGCCCTATGGCGGGCTCGTTGTATCTCCCATCGATGAAACGGGGGATGCCTCCAGCGGCGCCGTAATGAGGTGGTTCAGAAAGAGATTGAACAGCTCGGCCCGCGAGCCGAGCCGCAGCTTGCCATAGAGATGCTTGCGGTGATTCTTCACCGTGCCGCTGCCAATCCCGAGCTCCGCGGCAATCGCCTCGGTATCCAATCCCTGCAGCAGCAACTCCGCCACCTGCCGCTCGCGCCGGGTAAGCCGATCCCCCCCGACACTCGCCATCGCCAGCTCCACCGCGCTCTTGAGGCTGGCGCTGTCGGGCAGCGCAGTGCTCTGGGCCAGCAGCGGCCGGCTCTGCTGCCACTGCTGACGACAGAGCGAATGTACCAGCGGGAACAGCTGCTCCAGCCTCGCCAGCTCGTTACGACTGAGGGTACTGCGCTTGTCGAGGCGCCCCAGAAACAGCATCAGCGTCAGTCCGTCCCACACCGGCAGGATCAGCCCCACCTCCTCCTGCCAGCCGGTGGCCTGATAGAAGTGGTGGCGATATTCGGGATCGAGCCGCCCTTGGGAGACCTGCGCCAGGGTCCAGACGCCGGCAGGCAAGCCCTGCTCCAGCGCCTGCATAAAGGGATCCTGACTGAAGTGGCTGGTGAGGTAGCGGTCAAACAACAGAGCCCGCTGATGATTGAGGTTGTCGTAGAGGTAGACGGGGCGCTGCCCCACCCCGAGCAGCAGGGCGCAATCAAACGCCACCTGTTGCTGGATCAGCCGCACCAGCGCCGCCGGAAAGGCGCTGCTGTGCAGGGCATCGACCACCCCGGTCATGCTGCGGGTCAAGGCATCTGTGGTGAATGGCTGGGTCATGGTGGCACGTTTCCAGTGACGGGGAGCGATTCCCCGCTATGGCTGAATGCTAGCACGAGAGTGGCAAAACTGTCCCTCAGGGGACATATCCGCCACCGGCCAGAACGGCGAGGATGACGGCTTTTCCCCTGTTGTTGGAGCACTCATGATCAACCCCCACCTGCTCGATGAGCTGACCGAGCGCGGCCTTGTGGCCCAGAATTCCGACCCGGCGGCCCTGGCCGATCATCTTGCCACCCCGCGCACAGTCTATTGCGGGTTCGATCCCACCGCCGGCAGCCTGCATATCGGTCATCTGGTGCCGCTCTTGATGCTGCGCCGCTTCCAGCTGGCGGGCCACACCCCGGTGGCACTGGTGGGCGGGGCAACCGGCCTTATTGGCGATCCCAGCTTCAAGGCGACCGAGCGCAGCCTCAACAGTGCCGATACCGTGCAGGGTTGGGTCGCCAGCCTGTCGGCCCAAATCAGGGCGCTGCTGCCCGCCGATGAGGGCCTGTCGGCCCCGCAACTGGTCAACAATGGCGACTGGATGGGGCAGATGTCCGCCCTCGATTTTCTGCGGGATATCGGCAAGCACTTCTCGGTCAACGCCATGCTGGCGCGGGAATCGGTGCGTCAGCGGCTGGCTCGCCCGGATCAGGGCATCTCGTTCACCGAGTTCTCCTACGCTCTGCTGCAATCCTACGACTTTGCGGTGCTGCACCAGCGGCTCGGTTGCACCCTGCAGATTGGCGGCAATGACCAGTGGGGCAATATCACCAGCGGCATGGATCTCACCCGTCGCCTCCATCAGGCGCAGGTACACGGCATGACCCTGCCCCTTATCACCAAGGCAGACGGCACCAAGTTCGGCAAAACCGAAGGGGGCGCGGTCTGGCTCGATCCGGCGCTCACCTCCCCTTACGCTTTCTACCAGTTCTGGCTCGGCACCGCGGATGAGGATGTCTACCGCTTCCTGCGCTACTACAGCTTTATGTCGCTGAGCGAGATTGATGCACTGGAGGCGGAAGATACCAAGCGGCAGGGGCGAAAGCAGGCCCAGCAGGTGTTGGCGAACGAGCTGACCGAGCTGGTACACGGCAAGGCGGCGCTGGCGGCGGTGCAGCGCATCAGCGAGCTGCTGTTTAGCGGCGATGTGGCCCGCCTCGGCGAGAGCGATCTGGCCCAGCTGGCGCAGGATGGCATGCCGTGCAGCACCGTCAGCGGCGAGACGGATCTGGTCAGCCTGCTGGTCAGCTGCGGTCTGGCGAACTCCAAACGCATCGCCCGCGAGCTGCTGGCGGCGGGCGCTATCAGCCTCAATGGTGTGCTCAAGCAAGATGATCAGCTGAGTGCCACTGATCGGCTGTTTGGCCGCTACCTGCTGCTGCGCCGGGGCAAAAAGCAGTATCACTTGGTGGCGTGGCAATAAGCCGCAGGGCGGGGAGCACAGCCTCCCTGCCCGCCCCCTGAATCCCTTTTGACTCCCGAGTTGCGATCCCCCTCACAGCCTCTCCCGTCAGCAGCCACCATACTGGCACCGGCGAACATGGAGTACGCCACACAATCTGTTCCTCACGAATCAACAAGGATGCTGATGATGAAGAGATGGCTTCTGGTGCTGCTCTGCACCCTGCCCATGCTGGCACACGCCAGCGGATACACCCAGACCCGCTACCCCATAGTGCTGGTGCACGGCCTGTTCGGCTTCGACAAGCTGCTCGGGGTCGATTACTTCTACGGCATTCCGCAAGCCCTGAGCCGCGATGGCGCCAAGGTCTACGTGGCTCAGGTATCTGCTACCGCCAGCTCCGAGCAGCGGGGGGAGCAGTTGCTCGCCCAGATTGAACTGCTGCTGGCCGCCACCGGCGCCGAGAAGGTCAACCTGATCGGCCACTCCCATGGCGGCCCGACCATCCGCTATGTCGCTTCGGTCGCCCCCGAGCTGGTCGCCTCCGCCACCAGCGTCGGCGGGGTCAACTACGGCTCCGAGATTGCCGATCTGGTGCGGGCCAATGCCGCCCCCGGCTCGGCCGCCGAGAAGCTGGCGGCCGCCGCAGCCCACGCCCTCTCCGACATGATTTCGCTGCTCTCGGGCGGGAGCCAGCTGCCGCAAGATCCGGTCGCCGCCCTCGATGCCCTCACTAGCAAGGGGGCCAGCCAGTTCAACCAGCGCTACCCGGAGGGGCTGCCCAGCCGCTATTGCGGCGAGGGGCCGATGCAGGCCAGCAACGGCGTCTACTACTTCTCCTGGAGCGGGCGCGGCAACCTGACCAATCTGCTGGATCCGGTGGATCCTGCGCTGGCGCTGACCGGCGCCTTCTTCAAGGAGCCCAATGACGGACTGGTCGGAGTCTGCAGCAGTCACCTCGGCAAGGTGATCGGCACCGGCTACCGGATGAACCATCTGGACGAAGTGAACCAGTCCTTCGGCATCCACCATCTGTTCGAGACCGATCCGGTCACCCTCTATCGCCAGCATGCCAACCGTCTCAAGGAGCTGGGACTATGAAGATAGCCACCCTGCTCGTCGTACCCTGCGCCATCACCCTGCTGCTTGGCGGGGTGTTGCTCTGGCCCACAGCACCGACGGCAGACTCATCACAGGCTCAAACCAATCAGCATGCACAGAGCCACCCGCACGATCCCGAGCAGGAGGCCGCCGATGCCCTGCAGGCGCGCTATCGCACCTTTGTCTCCGCCCAGAGCAGCCTGACGGTGCCCACCGAGATCTCCCTCGCCAGCCTGCAGATCCTGTTTGACGAGCGGGAGCAGCTGCGCCAGCAGAGCTTTACCCCGGCGGAGCAGGCCCAGCTGTTTGCCGAGGATCGGCTGATGGAGCAGCTGACCCTGCGCCGCAGGGCGCTGGCGGAGGCAAGAGACAGCGACAAGTCGCAGCTGGCCAGCGAGCTGGATCTCTGGCTGGTGGAGCAACCGGGCTGGTTTCGCGAGGCGGAGGCCAACAGCCGTCTGCTTGAGGAGTTACAAGGGCTGGCGCAGATGGACCCGGCCAAACGGGAGGCTCTGCTGCTGGAGACGGGGGGGCCGGAAGCGGTGGATCGGATGCGCCAGCTGGAGCAGAACCGGCAAGGGTTCGAGGAGCAGCTCAGCGGCTTTCTGGCCGAACTCAGGCAACTGCCGAACGAGGCCCGGGCCGAACAGCAACAGGAGCTGCTGGCCCGCTGGTTCGAACCCGGACAGTGGCGCCGGGTCGAGGCGCTCACCCGGCTCAAGCTGGGGGAACAATGAGCCAATGACAAGGGGCCCACGATGGGCCCCTTGCTGTGGTGCACTTATTGCGGCTTGTTGGTTGCCGGTAAAGATTGCCAGGTGAGGCGGGTCACCTGAGTGCCCTGCACCTCGCACTTGAGGCTCAACTCCTGCCACCCCTTATCCTGACGCAGGGAGACCTCCCCCTCGATCCCCTGCTCGCCAATCTTCAGCTTATCCTGCTCGAAGATCACCTTGTCGCCATGGGCGAGATCCATCAGTTTGCCGTTGCAGAGCCAGTGAGCGAGATCCGCCCCCTTCAGCTTGACGCCACCCTTGGCCGCCTTCTGCTCGGCCGCGCTCACCACAAACAGCTTGCTCAGCTCGGCAGCCCGCTTGGTGAGCCACTCCTGACGCTGCTGCATGCTCATTTTGCTGACGAACTCGGCGGGCTGGCCCTTCTCATCCAGCCACTGGGTCAGCTTGCCGCTGTCGTCAAATGCGAACTGGGCGGCGGGCTCTTTGACCCCGAACAGCTTGCCGCCCTTGAAGTAGTAGCGGCTCTCCCCTTCCAGCTTGCCCAGCTCGTTCATGATGGGCACGGCGATGATGACGGGGGCACCATCGATCCAGGCCTTGATATCGACGCCGTCATGGCTGAATTGACGGGTATCGAGGGCGCTCTCGGCCCCCTTCTCCATCAGGGTAAACTGCTCGGCGAGAGAAGCGGCCAGAGAAGGGAGGGAGCAGAATCCCAGGGTCAGCGCGATCGCTGTGTTGCGCATTGAGTTGTACATAGCACTCCTGTGATGGGCCATCCGGCCCGTGGTTAACTCTCTGTCAGCCAGGCCCGCAGCCCTTCCCGGTGGGCATCACTCAGGGGCAGGGACTGGCGGGCCCGGTAGTCAAAATGGATCAGGGTCGTTTCGGCGGTGACGGCCAGTTCGCCGCCCTGCCAGGCCTCCTGCCAGACCGTAAAGGAACTGGTGCCGATGCGGCGCACGCCAGTCTTGATGGTGACCGGCTGGCCGTAGAACAGCTCCCGTTTGAACTGCACCGTATAGCCCGCGATGATCAGCTGCCAGTTATGCACATCCAGATCGGGGGAGAAGATCCGGAACAGGGGATCCCGCGCCGATTCAAACCAGACCGCCGGCACCGTATTGTTGATATGGCCGAGGGCATCCGTCTCCTGAAAGCGGGGTTGGATCTGCATTTCCAGCATGGGTTGACTCCTTGTCTCTTTGTGTCTGTCCTTGTCCGTTCATGGGACATCAGTGGCCAATGGGTGGCCGCCGAGCATCACCAGCGGATCAGCATGTTACATGATACTGCTGGGCCAAGGACAGGGATGCCAGCGGCCCTGCGCGACCGGCCAGCGGGTGTCGCAGCGCGGCGGATTGTAGGGCTGCACAGAAAAGCGGGCAGTAAAAAGCCCCGCACATCTCGGCTGTGCGGGGCTGGTGCAGATAACCAAACGGCTTGGGGACTAGCCGAGCAGATCGAAGCGATCCGCATTCATCACCTTGTTCCAGGCGGTGATGAAGTCACAGACAAACTTCTCCTTGTTGTCATCCTGGGCATAGACCTCGGCATAGGCGCGCAGCACCGAGTTGGATCCGAACACCAGATCCACCCGGGTGGCCGTCCACTTCAGGGCGCCGCTGCGGCGATCGCGGATCTCGTAGAGATTGCTCGCTTTCGGCAGCCACTGGTAGTCCATGTCGGTCAGGTTGACGAAGAAGTCGTTGCTGAGCACCCCAACCCGGTCGGTAAAGACCCCGTGCCCGGTACCGCCGTGGTTGGTACCGAGTACCCGCATCCCGCCGACCAGCGCCGTCATTTCACAGGCCGTGAGCCCCATCAGCTGAGCGCGATCCAGCAGCAGCTCCTCCGCCGTCACCACATAGTCCTGCTTGAGCCAGTTGCGGAAGCCGTCGGCCAACGGCTCCAGCACCTCGAACGAGGCCACATCGGTCTGGGCCTGAGTGGCGTCCCCCCGGCCCGGCGCAAACGGCACGCTCACCGTCACCCCAGCGGCCTGCGCAGCCTGCTCGATGGCGAGGTTGCCCCCCAGCACGATGAGATCCGCGACGCTGACGCCACACTCGGCCGCCAGCTTGTCATAGACCGCCAGCACCTTCGCCAGCCTCGCCGGTTCGTTGCCCGGCCAATCCTTCTGCGGCGCCAGCCGGATGCGGGCACCGTTGGCTCCGCCCCGCTTGTCGGAGCCTCGGAAGGTACGGGCACTGTCCCAGGCGGTACTCACCCGCTCGCTGATGGAGAGGCCGCTAGCGGCAATCCTGGCCTTCACCGCCGCCACGTCATAATCGGCACGTCCGGCAGGCACCGGATCCTGCCAGATCAGATCTTCTGTCGGCACATAGGGGCCGACATAGCGGCTCTTCGGCCCCATATCCCTGTGGGTCAGCTTGAACCAGGCGCGGGCAAAGGCGTTGGAGAAGGCCGCCGGATCATCGCGGAAGCGCTCGGCAATCTTGCGATACTCGGGGTCGAATTTGAGCGCCATGTCGGCATCCGTCATCATGGGTTTGCAGCGGATCGAGGGGTCCTCCACATCTACCGGCATATCCTCTTCGGCGATATTGATCGGTTCCCACTGATGGGCCCCCGCCGGTGATTTTTGCAACCACCAGTCGTACTTGAACAGCAGATCGAAGTAGCCGTTGTCCCATTGGGTCGGGTGGGTGGTCCAGGCCCCCTCGATGCCGCTGGTCACAGTGTTGCGGCCGATGCCGCGGCTGTGGTGATTGATCCAGCCCAGCCCCTGCTCCTCGAGGCTGGCCCCTTCCGGCTCGGGGCCGAGCTGCTTGGCGTTGCCGTTGCCGTGAGCCTTGCCGACGGTGTGGCCACCGGCGGTCAGCGCCACCGTCTCTTCGTCATCCATCGCCATGCGGGCGAAGGTGACTCGCATATCCTGCGCGGTTTTCAGGGGATCGGGCTGGCCATCCACCCCTTCCGGGTTGACGTAGATAAGCCCCATCATCACCGCCGCCAGCGGGTTTTCCAGATCCCGCTCGCCGGAGTAACGACCACCCGGCTTGCCGCTGGGCGCCAGCCATTCCTTCTCCGATCCCCAGTAGATATCCTTCTCCGGGTGCCAGATATCCTCGCGGCCAAAGGCGAAGCCGAAGGTCTTGAGCCCCATGGACTCATAGGCCACGGTGCCCGCCAGAATGATCAGATCGGCCCAGCTGATCTTGTTGCCGTACTTCTTCTTGATGGGCCACAGCAGGCGACGGGCCTTGTCGAGGTTGGCGTTATCCGGCCAGGAGTTGAGGGGGGCAAAACGCTGGTTGCCACTGCCACCACCGCCGCGACCATCGGCGATGCGGTAAGTCCCGGCCGAGTGCCAGGCCATGCGGATCATCAGGCCGCCGTAGTGGCCCCAGTCGGCGGGCCACCACTCCTGACTGTCGGTCATCAGGGCGGTAACATCCTGCTTGAGGGCCGCCATATCGAGCCCCTTCAAGGCTTGCCGATAGTTGAAACCGGCCCCCAGCGGATTGGTCTTGGTATCGTGTTGGTGAAGAATGTCGAGGTTGAGGCTCTTCGGCCACCACTCCATTCTGGACGTCTCGACGGAGGTGGTTCCCCCGTGCATGACCGGGCATTTTCCTGCGGAACTGTCTGAATTATTGCTCATCGTTTTCCTCATTTGCTCTGCTGTCCATAACCTGAAACAGCATGGCACAGAGGCGTGACACAAACTGTGCAGCAGCGGCCGATTTACGGATCTTTCACGCAAGCGGCCACGGAACGCCCGTCAGCCGCGACAGAAATTGGACGAACTATGGCGCCTCTGCGGGCTGATGGGGCGGCTCGGGCCGCAACCAGGCGCTGCGAAAATCGAACCAGCCGAGCGCCGTCATCCGCACCCCATGCACGCCGACCCGGCTCTCCAGCTCCAGCCAGTGGTGAAACAGCGGCACAAACCAGCTCTGCTGCTGCACCCTTGCCAGCAGGGCGCGGGGGCCGGGCTCCTCACCACTGGCCCGCCACTGCATCAACCCTTGCCACAACTCATGCTGACTGCTCCACACCTTGCGCAGCAACGGGGTCCCCTGCAACCAGGCGTAGGGGGCAAAGGGGCCGGCATGTTCGAGGTTGAGGGTGCCGAGCCAGAGATCCACATCCTCATCCTCGCCGCTCACCCAGCGACCGTAATCGAGGGTGCGCACCTCCAGCCGGATCCCCTGTTCGGCCAGCAGGCTGCTCATGGCGTTGGCGCACTCGTTGAATTCCAGATGCTGGTTGAAGCAGGCGAGCACCAAGGTCGTCGGCAACTGCGCCGGTGTGGGCAAGGGCGCGGGCAGCGCTTCGCGCCAGTGGGGCAGCAGGCCGAGGGCGCTGGTCCAGCCCCGTTGCAACTCGAGGGCGACCCGTCCCATCAGGGCTACCGGATTGAGCAGTTGGCCCAGCCACTGGCGCAGGGCGGGATCCTGCAAGGATCCGGAACGATCGTCCTGCAGCAGGAAGTAGCAGCCCGACTCCAGCTCCGACTCGCCACGCATGGTGCCGAGCTCAGGGCTGTCGCGCCCCAGCTGCAGGTGGGTCTCCAGCCGTTCCGCCAGCTCCGGCAGCATCCAGATATCGATCTCGTCGAGCAGGGCGCGCAGGCCGAAGTAGTCGTCAAACGCCGCAAGGCAAAGATGCAGGGGATCGTTGGCGGCCACCCGGTAGGGGCCAGTACCCACCGGTTGCAGGGCAAAGCCCGCCTCCCCCTTGAGCTCCCGCGGCAAAATGGTCGCCACCGGCTCCGCCAGCAGGTGGGGCAGCCAGGGATCCGGACTGTCGAGATAGAGATCCAGCGTGCGCGGCCAGGGGCTCTCCAGCCGAATCAGATGGGAAAACAGCGGGCGATCCCGCAGGGCCAGCAGGCTCTCCATCACATCCTCCACCACCAGCTCGCGGCCGTGGTGAAAGCGCACCGCCGGGCGCAGATAGAAGCGCCAGTGACAGGGGCCCAGACACTCCCAGTGGTGGGCCAGATCCCCTTCGATTTCCCCATTTTCCTCATTTCGCCGGGTGAGGCCGTTGAAGATCTGGCGGCTCAGGTGGATTTCGGAGCGGCGCATCGGGCCGGTGGGCAGCAACTGTGGCAACGGCCGGTAGTAGGGCACCCGCAGGATCTGGCGCCCCTCGCGGGTAGCCTGACCGAGCTGTTCGATCAACAGCGGGGTGAGCAGATCGAGGCGATCTGCGGCCAGCCGTACCGCCTGCGCCAGCTGGCCCTGGCTGAGCAGATCCCGTAAGCGGCGCCGGGTCAGGCTCTCCTGACTGTCGAGCAGGGTGAGCCGGGAGCGCCGCCCCCGCCCCGCTTCTGCCGACCAGCTGAGCCAGCCCTGATCCTGCATCCGCCGCAGCAGCAGGCGGGCGTTGCGCGGGGTGCAGCAGAGCAGATCCGCCACCTCGGCGAGGCTGATCTCCCGTTCGTCGCTGCCAAGCAGCTGGGCGAGTCGTTGAAATTGCTGGTAAAGGCGACCGGTCGGCATAAAAGAGGAAATCCTGTTGCTATAAGTCATCAGTTTTTACTTCCGCATTTTAGCTCAATACTGCTGATGAACGTGAGAACCACAGTAGAGGAGCACCATCATGAGCCACGCCAACCCCCTCAAACCGAACCGGATCCAGCAGACCTTGCGCCGTTACTTCAAGCGGATCCTGCCGCGCCCGCTGCCGCTCATCGAGGATCCCATGCAGCAGCTCAACCGCCTGATGCAGTGGGATATGAACCAGATCGATGACAAGGAGTATCGCCGTCGCCTCTGAGTGCGAGCCGTGCCAGCCACTCGGGAGGCGCATCCCCTGCGGGCGACATTGCTTTGCCGGATCTTGCTGTTTACATCGGCCACGGGCCTGATAGATTGGACGTCTATCCATCTATAACTGCGACAAGCAACATCCAACAAGGAGTGTGTGATGAAAGATGCGACCCTGGCCCTGCACCACGGCTTTTCCAGCGACCCCACCACCAAAGCGGTCGCCGTGCCCATCTACCAGACGGTGGCCTACGAGTTCGAGAGCGCCCAGCACGGGGCGGATCTGTTCAATCTGGCGGTGCCGGGCAACATCTACACCCGCATCATGAACCCCACCAACGATGTGCTGGAGCAGCGGATGGCTGCGCTGGAAGGGGGGATCGCCGCGCTGGTGGTCTCGGCAGGTTCCGCCGCCATCACCTACGCCATTCAGGCGCTGACCGCCGCAGGTGACAACATTGTTTCCACGCCCCAGCTCTATGGCGGCACCTACACCCTGTTCGCCCACATGCTGCCGAGTTTCGGGGTCGAGGTACGCTTCGCCAAGGATGACAGCGCCGAAGCCATCGCCGCCCTTATCGATGACAAGACCAAGGCGGTCTACTGCGAGAGCATCGGCAACCCGGCGGGCAACATCGTCGATCTGGCCGCGCTGGCCAAGGCCGCCCACGCCCGTGGCGTGCCGCTTATCGTCGACAACACGGTCGCCACCCCGGTGCTGTGCAAACCCATCGAACATGGCGCTGACATCGTCGTCCACAGCCTGACCAAATATGTCGGCGGCCACGGCAACTCGCTGGGTGGCGTCATCGTCGACTCGGGCAAGTTCCCCTGGGCGGATCACGCCGAGCGCTTCCCGCAGCTGACCAAACCCGAACCCTCCTACCACGGGGTGGTCTACACCGAGGCCTTTGGCCCGGCCGCCTTTATCGGGCGAGTGCGCACAGTGCCGCTGCGCAATACCGGCGCGGCGCTGGCGCCGATGAACGCCTTCCTGCTGCTGCAAGGACTGGAGACCCTAAGCCTGCGCATGGAGCGCCACGTGGATAACGCTCTGCGGGTCGCCAACCACCTCAAGCATCACCCCAAGGTGGCCTGGGTCAGCTACGCCGGTCTGCCGGGTCATCCCCACTATCTGCTGGCGGAGAAGTACATGGCCGGTCGCCCCTCGGCCATCCTCTCATTCGGCCTGAAAGAGGGTTACGAGGCGGGCGTGCGCTTCTACGATGCGCTGAAGATCTTCAAGCGGCTGGTCAATATCGGCGATGCCAAGTCGCTGGCCTGCCACCCCGCCTCCACCACCCATCGCCAGCTGAGCGAGGAGGAGCAGGCCAAGGCCGGGGTGAAACCCGAGATGATCCGGCTGTCGGTCGGGATCGAGGCGATCGAGGACATTCTGGCGGATCTGGATCAAGCGCTGGAGGCCTGAGTCAGTCAACGAGGGAGCGGGCATCAAGCCCGCTCTTTTTTACTGCCGGTGAACCGCCATCCTCGCCCGTTCGTACACACTTTCCTGCCACCGAATCGAGGTCGTTATGATAGTCCTGCACCACCTGAACAAATCCCGCTCCCAACGCATCATCTGGCTGCTCGAAGAGCTGGGTCAGCCCTATGAGATCAAGGCGTATCAGCGCGATGCCACCACCTTTCTGGCACCGCCCGAACTAAAAGCCATCCACCCCCTCGGCAAGTCGCCGGTCATCGAGTTCGACGGCCGGGTGCTGGCGGAATCGGGCGCCATCACCGAGTACCTGATTGTCCGCCACGCTCCGGAACGGCTGGCACCGGCACCAGATAGCCCGGAGTATCCCGAATACCTGCAGTGGCTTCACTTTGCCGAGAGCTCCGGCATCCTGCCGCTGCTGCTCGACATGTTCGTGCGCAAGGATGGCAGCCCGATGCGCTTCCTGCCGGACTACGCCAAGGCGGAGTGTGCCAAGGTGCTGGGCTACCTCAATGAGGTACTGGCGAATCGCCACTATCTGGTGGGGGATCGCCTCTCCGGCGCTGACATCATGAACTCCTTCCTGGTGGATCTGCTGGCGCAAAGCGGCCAGCTGGCCCACTTCCCGCATCTGCAAGCCTATTGGGAACGCCTCAATACCCATCCGGCCCGTCAGAAGGCGGTAGAGCTGGAGCGCGAGCTGGATCAGCGCCTCTGACCGAACAGCCACCATGCAAAACGCCCCGACAGTCGGGGCGTTTTTATTATGCTGCGAGCGCGGTTTACTTGGTCACAGGCACCTTGTCTCGGCGCGACTTCCACCACCAGCGCAGCCGGATTTGAGAGATAAGCATTCCCGCCAACATCAGGGCGCAACCGGCAATGGCACGCTCATCCAGCGTCTCACCCAGCAGCAACACGCCACCCACGGCGGCAAAGACGGTCTCCAGACTGAGGATGATGGCGGCATGGGCAGGATGAGCGCCCCGCTGCCCCACCACCTGCAGGGTATAACCCACCCCGACCGATACCAGCCCGGCATAGAGCAGTGCCTGCCAACCGGCCACGGCACCAGCCACAGTCGGGGTTTCGATAACAAAAGCAGTGGCAAGGCTGAGCAGGCCGCAGACTATGAACTGCACCCCGGCGAGCTTGATGGGAGCAACCCGGTTGGAGTAGTGATCCACCAGCAGCAGGTGAACGGCCCAGAACAGGGCGCCGACCACCTGCAGCAGATCGCCAAAGCCGATGGTGAACTCGTCGGTAACGCTCAACACATAGAGACCGGCCAGCGCGATGATTGCGCCGATCCAGGTATTGAGCCCGCTCTTGTGGCGCAGCAGCAGCCCCAGTACCGGCACCAGAATGATGTAGAGCCCGGTGATGAAACCGGCCTTGGCGGCAGTGGTATAGAGCAGCCCCACCTGCTGCAGGGAGGCAGCACAGAACAGCACCAGCCCGGCCAGTACACCACCGATCAGCAGCTGGCGATGGTCGCCCGCGACGGCAACAGGTTGTCGGGATTTGAGCCACCAGAGCAGCGGCAACAGGGAGAGGGCGCCGAGCAGAAAGCGCAGGCCATTGAAGGTATAGGGCCCCATGTGATCCATCCCGAGGCGCTGGGCGACAAAGCCCATACCCCAGATGGTGGCAGCCATCAGCAACATCAGATTGGAGCGCATGGCGATTCTTCCTTAAATCGGCGCGTGACGGGTTATCCGATCCAAGATACCCGCCTCCCTATCCTCTTGTCTCCACTCTTTGTCTTCGCCCTTGCTCTCAACGCGCTGCATCGCACTGCTTTTGAGCGCCGCGAGTGTTACAGCAGCGAAGGCTTGGTGAACACGGCCAACAGGGCAATCAGTAGCAGATTGCCCCGCAGGATCCACACCACCCGGAAGTGCTGCTGGATGGAGATCATCGGCGCCTTGCCCAGACGCAGGGCGCGACGCCAGCGATAGAAGAGGCGGCTGGGATAAACGAGGGAGCCGACAATCAGCAGAAACAGCCCCATCTTGAGGCTGTGGGCAGGATGGGCAAAGATCTCTGCCACCGAGCTGGCATGCTCGAGGGCCAGCAGACTCCCGGTCGCAAAGATGGAGAAGAGCGCCAGCGCCGCCACCCCATCTGCCAGCAGCAGGCGGCGCACTCGCAGCATGTTCAGGCCGCGCCGAAAGATCAGATACTCGACACAGAGGGCAAGGATCAGCACCGCTATGCTGCCATAATGAATCATTGAGAGCAGAGTGTGGTTCAGCATCGGAAACATCTCATTTTCTGCCTTTAGACGAGCCGCACCGCATCATATATGCTGGTGTCACCCGAGACGAAAAGGATCTGTTCATGTCCCCCGCCAAGCCCAAGAACACTTGGTCTTTGATCACCCGCATGCGGCTGGGCTTCCTCTTGCTCTTTATCCCTGTGTTGCTGCTCGGCAGCATCTACTACCTGCATATGGAGCGCACCCTGCGCCACGAGCAGCAACAATATCTGATTGCTCGCAACACCCAGTATTTCCATACCCTGATAGAACCCTATCTGGCGACCCTCAAACGCCAGTTTACGCTTATTTATCAGCAGGTAAATTATCAGGATTTCAGCGGCCCAGCGATCAGTAACGGCGAGCGCTACCTGCAACAGTGGCAGGCCTATCACGAGGTGATGGAGCTCGACTACGTCTATGTAGGAACCGAGCATCGCCAGATGCTGATCCACCCCACCTGGCAGGCGGACGAGAAGTTCGATCCCAGAACTCGCCCCTGGTATCTGCTGGCAGCCAGCCACCCGAACCGGATCGTCTGGACCGATCCCTATTACGACTACACTCTGGGTACCCTCACCATGGCGCTGGCTCGGGTAATTCAAGACCCTGACGGCAAGCGAGTGGGGGTGCTCTCCCTCGATACCCAGCTCACCCCCCTCGCCAACTGGCTCAACAACCGGCATGAACAGAGCCATCATCTGGGCAAGGGCTATCAGATCCTGATCAACCATGACGGGCTGGTGCTGGCTCACCCGGATCGCGAACAGGTATTCAAACCGCTCACCCACCCTGAATGGCTGACACACATGCAACAGCCGCAAGGTTTCTTCCTCGACGATGCCAGCGGCATGATGGTCTCCTACTACCGTGTCCCCGAGCAGCGCTGGTTCCTGCTCAGTGTCGAGCCCACCGCCAGCATGCAGCAGGTGATCGACAGCGTCTCCATCAACGTGCAGCTGATGATTGCCGTTGCCTGCTTTTTCTATCTGCTGCTAGCCCTGCTTTGGGCCCGCTACTTCCGCCGCATGCTGGGGGAGATTACCCTGTTGATCCGCACCAGCCGCTCTGGCGGGATTGCCTATCATGGCAGCCGCATGCTGGAGCTGGCCAAGGTCTATGAAGAGATGGATGCCGCCAGTCAGGACTTTGCCCAGATCCGCCAGCAAGCCAATCAGGACAAACTCACCGGTCTCTACAACCGCCGCTTCTTCGACGAGTGCCTGCAGAGACAGCTCAGCAGCGGTGCCCCCTTCCTAGTAGTGATGTTCGATCTCGATAACTTCAAACAGGTCAACGACACCTTTGGCCACCAAACAGGGGATATAGTGCTCAAACGGGTGAGCAAGCTGGGCATGAAAATGTTTGACCAGTGGGGCTGGCTCTGTCGTTACGGTGGCGAGGAGCTGGTGCTGATCTTGCGCCTGGAGATGCAAATGAGTGAGGCCACCTCGCTGCTGGAGAGCTTCAGACTTGCGGTCACTCAACTGGAGTGGCGAGAGCCGGAACTGACCATTACCCTCAGCGGCGGGGTGGCCTTGAGCCACTCCGGGCTCTCGACCAAGGAGCTGATAGAACTGGCCGACAGCGGGGTTTATCAGGCCAAGCGGGAGGGAAAAAATCGCATCTGCTTCCCCCAGCGTCGCACCTGCGACGTGACGGAAGAGGATCCTTCCCCTAACCTTGATTCTACCCGACGCCCCCCCCGGCCGGAGGGGGGGTGAGCACAACCGGGGGAAGGAGACAAGGGAGAGGCAACTGCCTCTCTCTGTTGTTTATGTCGCTATTCTTGCCGTGCTTTAAGCCTGTTTGAGCACGCGACTCAGCGCTGCCACTCCCACACCGGCCAGCCCAGCTCCTCGGCTTGCTGGCGCAGCGCGGGGGCCGGATTGACCGCATGGGGATGGCTCACCGCCC
The DNA here is from genome assembly GCF_027705905.1 of Aeromonas sp. Y293-4. Taxonomy (NCBI): domain Bacteria; kingdom Pseudomonadati; phylum Pseudomonadota; class Gammaproteobacteria; order Aeromonadales; family Aeromonadaceae; genus Aeromonas; species Aeromonas sp. Y293-4. Next base: position 223,630 of record NZ_JAPDCI010000006.1, read on the forward strand.
GCAGCATGGGCAGATCGTTGTGGGAGTCGCTGTAGCCAAAGCTACCCTGCCAGAGGTGGTCCCTGCCGGCAAAGAGCTGGTTGATGCGGGCCACCTTGCCTTCGCGAAAGCTGAGGGTGCCGCGGGTCTGGCCGGTCAGCATCCCCTCCTCCTCATCGAGCAAAATGGCGACGCAGTGATCCATCCCCAGCATCTTCGCCATGGGGGCCACCAGATGCTCGCCGGAGGCGGAGATAAGCACCAGATCGTCGCCCCGCTCCCGATGCAATTCGATACGCGCCAACCCCTCGGGGTAGAGGCGCTCGCGCAGCACCTGCTCGGCAAAGCGGGTAGAGAGCGAGTCGAGCCACTGGCGCGTCTTGCCCGCCAGCGGTTGCAGGGTGAAGGCCATGTACTGGTGCATATCCATCTTGCCCTGATGGTAGAGGGACATCATGGCCTGCTCCTCGGCGATCATGCTGGCAGGGGCCAGCTCCTCGGCCACCATGTACTCCAGCCAGAGGCTGGCGGAATCCCCCGCAATCAGGGTCTCGTCCAGATCAAACAGTGCCAGTGCCATGGGCGCTCCTCGCAGTGAAAATGGAAATGAAATGCGGCCTCATGCTACCTCACAGAGTTGATCCCGGGCCACCATCAGGGTCACGGCACTGCCGGTGGCCAGCAGATCGCCAGCCGAGCGGTTGAGGCAGTCCACCGTCAACAGCCCCGCCTCGCACTCCACCTGATAACGGATCACGTTGCCAAGCAGCTGTTGCTGACGAATGATGCCGGGCAGGCTGGGTTCGCAGCTGGTCGCCCCGGCGGGCAGCAGGGTAATGGACTCCGGCCGCAGTGCCAGCTTGCCCTGAAAACGGGGGCCGAACAGCGACTTGCCCTGCTCGGCGCCAAGCAGGTTGTAGTTGCCGATAAAGCTCGCCACAAACTCGCTGGCGGGACGGGTATAGATCTCCTCCGGTGTACCGCTCTGGACGATGGATCCCTTGTTCATCAGGAAGATCCGATCCGACATGGTAAGCGCCTCCTCCTGATCGTGAGTCACGAAGATGGTGGTGAGCTCGAGGCGCTGCTGGATCTCGCGGATCTGCTGGCGCAGGCTGCGGCGGATACGGGCATCCAGCGCCGAGAGCGGCTCGTCCAGCAGCAGGATCCGCGGCTGCACCACCAGCGCCCGGGCCAGCGCTACCCGCTGACGCTGGCCACCGGAGAGCTCGGCCGGATAGCGGCGCTCGAAACCGGTCAGCTCCACCAGCTCAAGCGCCTCCTGCACGCTGGCCGCCAGCTCCCGCCCCGGCTGGGGTTTCATCTTGAGGCCGAAGGCGACGTTGTCCCACACCGTCATATTGGGGAACAGCGCATAGCTCTGGAATACCATGCCGATACCCCGCTTCTGGGGCGCCTGCCAGGTGATCTCTTCACCGGCCACCCGCACCTGACCGCCATCCACCGGGGTGAGCCCGGCCAGCGCCCGCAGCAGGGTGGATTTGCCGCAGCCGGAGGGGCCAAGCAGGGTCACCAGCTCCCCCTTGCGGATGCCGAATTCAATCCCCTCGAACACTCTGGTGTCGCCGTAGGATTTGTGCAATTGATTCACTTCTAGATGGAACATGTTGATTCACCGATGAAATCTGTTCGCCGCCCAGGTGAGCAGCAGGGTCAGCAGGAAGTAGCTCATCACCAGCGCGCTGGTGAAGTGGCCCGAGGTTGAACGCATGTTGTAGAGATAGACCTGCAGGGTCTCGTAACGGGTGCCAACCAGCATGTTGGCAAACACGAACTCGCCGAGCAGGAAGGAGAGGGAGAGAAACAGCGCCGCCAGCAATCCCTTGCGCAGGCAGGGGATCACCACCAACAGAAAGGCGCGCCGACTACTGGCCCCCAGCAGGTGGGCGGCATCCATCAAATCCCTGAGCGGTACCCCTTGCAGGCTGTTGGCCAGCGCCCGATACATAAAGGGGAGCACCACGGTGAACCAGGTGCCGATCAGGATCCACGGCGTGCCGATAATCGGCAGGACACCATCGGCGTAGATCTGCAGCAGCCCCACTGACGAGACCACCGGCGGCACCGCAAAGGGGAGCAGGATCAGCAGGTTCATCCAGGGATCCAGCTTGGGGAAGTAGTAGGCCACCACCAGCACGGTCGGCACCAGCACCAGCGTCCCCAGCAGCAGAGTGGCGAAGCAGACCAGGAGGCTGCGGCCAAATGCAGCCAAAAAGCGCGGATCGCCCCACAGCTTGAGATACCAGTCGAGGGTGAAGCCGTCCGGCAGCAGGGTCGCCCCCCAGCGGGTGGAGATGGAGTAGAGAAAGGTAGCCAGCAGCGGCAGCAGCAGGGTGGCGACCAGCCCACCCAGCACCCACTTGGGCCAGCGCGGCGTCAAATCATGCATGGGATTGCCCCTTGTTCACATAGCTCTTTTTCAGCAGCCACTGGTTGGCGGCCGTCACCACCCCCAGCAGCACCATCAGGATCACCGCCAGCGCCGCCGCCATATTCGGTTCGAGGAAGATATCGCCGGAGACCAGACTGGCCACCCGGATGGTCACCAGATTGAAGTTGCCGGTGGTGAGGGCATAGGCAGAGGCATAGGCCCCCATCGCGTTGGCAAACAGGATGATCAGAGTGCCGAGCAGCGCAGGCGTCAGCACCGGCAGTGCAACGTGCCACACATACTGCCCCTTGCTCGCTCCCAGCAGCGCGGCAGCCTGCGGCCACTCATCCTGCAGCGCATCAAACGCCGGGTAGAGCAGCAGCAGGGCGAGCGGGATCTGGAAGTAGGTGTAGATGAGAATAAGGCCGCTGCCCGAGTAGAGGTTGAAGCCGTCGATCAATCCCCATGATTTCAGCAGCAGAGTCACTGCACCGTTGATGCCGAGAATGATGATGAAGGCGAATGCCAGCGGCACCCCGCTGAAGTTGCCGGTCATGGTGACGAAGGCCAGCAGCACCCGCTTGACCCGCTCGCCGCTGTGGCGCAGCGCCGCCGCCCCGAGGGTGCCGATGGCAAGCCCCGCCAGACTGGCGATACCGGCGATGCGCAATGAGTTGCCGAACGATTGCAGGTAGAAGGGGGAGCTCAAAATCTCCCGGTAGTAGTCGAGGCCCCAGCCATCCGGGGTCTGGAAACTGCCCACCAGCACCCACACCATGGGGGCGAGCTGGAACAGGATCATCAAGAGGATAAAGGGCAGCAGCACCAGCGCGGGCAACCAGTGGCGGCGCACCTTCTGCTTGGTTGCCACGGGTTGATCCACGAGGATCTCGGTGGTTGCAGGCATCATCAGTGCACCTCGCGCATAAAGGCCGCCTTGAGCAGCGGTGGCGCTGCCGGCTTGTCGTGGGGGATGCCCAGCAGATCGGCCATCAGGGCGCAGAGCTGGGTCTGGGCGATCACTACCCCATCCGGCCAGCGCTCGATAAAGGCATCGCCAAACAGCCAGAGCGGCACGGTGCGCTCTTCAGGCAGGGTGCCGCCGTGGCTCAGGTCGTTGTTCATGCCGTGATCCGAGGTGATCACCACCTGATACCCCTCCGCCAGCCACTGGGGCAGCAGATCGGCCAGCAGGCTGTCCATCCGGCGCGCCTGATTGCGGTACTGGCGGGAATCGAGGCCAAACTTGTGGCCAGCGTCATCCACCCCCATCGGGTGGATCAGCAGAAAATCGGGGTCATATTGGGTTCTGAGCCATTCCCCATCCATCAGCAGATGGCTGTCGGGATAGTTGTCATCCCAATAGAAGCAGCCGTGCTGGATCGGCAACTGCTCGTCGTGAGTAAAGCGATCTCGGGCCGCCAGCCAGAGGCTCTGGTTGTAGAGCTCGCTCACCCAATGGTAGGCCGCCGCTGCGGTGCATTTACCCGCGGCGCGGGCCAGATGGAAGATGGAGTCATGCAGACTGAGGCGACTCACCCCGTTGTGGGTGATGCCGCTCACCACCGGCGGCACGCCGGTCAGGATGCACTCGTAGAGGGGTCGGGAGAGAGACGGCAGGGCAGCATTCAGGGTCGTATGCAGGCCCCGCCCCGCCTCCACCATGCCACCGAGGTAGCCCATGGTGTGGGCTACCTCGGCTGCCAGACCATCCACAAGTACCACTATCACCTTGTGTTGCACTGGATTCCCTTACTGCATGTTGATCATGACGGTTTCTTGCCACTGACGCGGCAGGGCTTTGGAGCTCTGCTCCCAGGCGGCGTGATCCTGCACCGGCTTGGCCTTGGCATACTGCTCGGCCGGCAGCAGCTTGGCCTTCACGTCATCCGGCAACGCAACGTTGCTGCGGATCGGGCGGGCATAGCCGCGGGCCAGGTTGATCTGACCGGCATCGGAGAGGATGTATTCCCGCGCCAGCTTGGCGGCGTTGGGGTTCTTGGCCCACTTGTTGATGATGGTGGTGTAACCGGCGATGACGGAGCCGTCACTCGGGATCACGACCTCAAACTTCTTGGGGTCGATCTGGTCGCGGTAGTTGAGGGCGTTGAAGTCCCACAGCACCCCCACTTCCACCTCGCCCTTCTCGATGTTGGCGATGGTCGGGTCATTCAGCGACAGACGGCCCTGCTGGGCCAGCTGACCGAACAACTCCAGGGCGGGCTTGAGATTCTTCTCGCTGCCACCAGTGGCATAGGCTGCCGCCAGCACGCCGTTGTTGGCTTGGGAAGCGACACCCACGTCACCCAGGGTCACCTTGTAGTTGCCGCCCAGCAGGGATTGCCAGCTGGTGGGGGCGGCCTTGACCAGATCCTTGTTGATCAGGAAGGCGATGGTGCCGGTATAGGCCAGCATCCAGTGACCGTCGGCATCCTTGGCCCAGTTGGGAATATCAGCCCAGGTGGAGGGCTTGTAGGGCTGGGTGACCCCCTGCTTGACCGCAACCGGGCCGAAGGCGCCGCCCACGTCGCCGATATCGGCGGTGGCGTTGGCCTTCTCGGCGGCGAACTTGGCGATCTCCTGCGCCGAGCTCATGTCGGTATCCTGATGCTTGATGCCGTAGATGCTGCCCAGCTGCTGCCAGGTATCCTTCCAGTTGGCCCAGCTGTCGGGCATGCCGATACTGCTGAGCTGGCCTTCGCCACGGGCGGCCTTTTCGAGATCCGCGATATTTTCGGCGGCAAACAGTGGCTGACTGATGGCCACCATGGCCAGTGCACTTGCGATCACGCTTTTCATCATCCCATCCCTCTGGACTAGGTCAGTTAAGGTTCGAGAGGGATGCTAGAGGGGAAATATGACGGTCGCGGGGCGCTTTGATGGCATTTTGATGACAATTTCCCTGTCATGTCGCTGTCATCCACTGCGGTTACAACTCTGAACCCAAGTGAAGCTGGACTACTCCAGCAAGGACTGAACCAACAAGGGCCAGGCCAGCCCGCACAGCCAGAATGAGCGACAGGAACATGAGCGTGATTGAACCGAGATTGAGCGAACGGGTAGCGGCAGAGGGCCGCGCCTCCAAGTGTGAACAGATTTGCCAGACCCTGCGCCGCTATATCGGCAGCGGTCAGCTGGCGGCGGGGCAGCAGTTGCCTGCCGAGCGGGCGCTGAGCGAGCGCTTTGCCACCACCCGCATCACCATCAAGGAGGCGCTCTCCAGCCTCGAGGCAGACGGCCTTATCTACCGGGCCGAGCGGCGCGGCTGGTTCGTGGCACCGCCCCGCCTCACCTACGATCCCGCCATCCACACCCATTTTCACCAGTGGATCGGCGAGCAGCAGCGCACCGCCGAAACCCGGGTGCTGGCCCACGGCAGCGAACTTGCCAGCAGCGAACTGTGCCGCTGGATGGGGCTGGAACCCTTCACTCCACTTTATGAGATCCGCCGCCAGCGGCTGATCGACGGCCGCCCGGTGCTTCATGTCAGCCACCACCTGCTGGCGAGCCGCTTTCCCGATATCGCCAGCGCGCCGCTGGCCAGCTCCCTCACCGAGCTCTATCAGCAGCGCTATGGCATAGGCCAGGGTGGGGCGAGTCTCGAGATCACCCCCTCGGCGGCGCGCGGCGCCATCGCCCGCGCCCTCAATCTGGCGGAGGGGAGCGCGGTGCTACGGCTGGTGCGGGTCAACTACGACGAGCGAGGCGATCTGGTGGATTGCGATATCGAGCACTGGCGGCCGGATGCGATCCGCATTTGTCTGGATACGCGAGCATTGCAGCCGCTCGCAGGCAAGCTGCAACAAACCCGGGTCGCCGATTAGACTCCAGCCAACAGAGCGGATCCCACAGGATCCGCCGGGATCAGTTGTCGATATTGGGGATCATGTCGTCGAAGCTCTGGTAGCCGCAGTCGGCCAGTTGCAGCGACATGGTGTAGGTCTTGGCGTGCTCCTGCTGGCCGATGGCGGGGCGGTTGAGCTTGATCTCCTGATGCCAGTACTCCTTCATCCGGTCGATCAGCGCCATCGCCTCTCCCTCGTTGAGGTGCAGCTGGCAGAGCGCCATATAGTTGTTCGACTTGTGCATGTTCTCCACCAGATACTCCCCCAGCACCGACATCGCCTGCCGTGCCTGCTGACGGGCGAAACGGCTGTGCTGCTCGAAGCTGATCCGCTCGCTGATGAGGAAGTGGTAACTGTTGTCGATACCGAGCTGCAAAATGCCGAGCTTCTCCAGCTTGCGCAGATAGAGGTAGCAGGAGGCATCGGTCAGGCCGTACTCCCGCTTGAGATCGATCAGCGTCTTGTCGCGCCAGAAGATATTGGCGAGAAAGGCGTAGAGCCCCGGCTCGTTGTGAAACGCCTCGTCCTGCTCCTGAGTGAAGACGGCGCGGCGGCTCTGGGCGTCCTGAGTGCGATCCAGCAACTCCTCGAACGAGAGCCCCACCAGATGGCAGATCTCCAGCAGGGTATCGAACGGCAGCGAGGGCTTGTTCATCATCCGTTTCACGGTCGCGATGGAGACACCCATGGCTTCTGCCAGGGTCTGATAGCGGATCCCCTTGTCGGTCAGGGTCTTCTTCAGGGTGTCGAGAATATTGTTGGCCAGGGTCTGGCTGTAGGTCATGCCACTCTTCCTTGTTATCGCACTTTCATTGCATGGTTATGCCGAGTCAGCTTCTGACCTGTTTTTACCTTCAAGGCTCAGATATTGACACCGAAAAAACAGCCTAGAGAAAAAATCGCCTACAACGCCCATCAGGACAGACCAGTTGAACGATGAGGGCGCAAAATCTGACACCAGACAGTGCATATCTTTCAACCCGCAAACATTTTGCTAGTGCTGCATAGAACATCGCGCATAATCGAAACGTATCGAATTCAAGACCCTTCCTGGTTGAGAAATCGATTGTTTGCTTCCAAATTTTTATCTTTTAAACCGTAAGGTTTTTTCTCTTTCCTGGCATTGGGCGGCGCTGATAGCACCGCCCTTTTCTTTTCCCTGAATTCGCAGGTCAGGTCAAGGGCCCCGGCAAGGGGAAGTGTCACCGGCCACCCGCCGCCCACTGATGCGCCAACCATCACGACCGTTCTGGCAAGGTATCCTAAACGATCATCAATACCGTGTTATTGCTATGCAATATATTTAAATGGCTTGCTTGGAAAGCTTCGCCAAATATAGAAACGAATATAATAAAGTTATTTAAAACTCCAAAAACCTATCTTTTAAATAGCTTGTATATATAAGCAAACAAAATTAATCAGACCGCGCATCCCATATCTGCTTATCACACCTCATGACCACCCCAACAACTGCGGCCGGGTGAAGAGAAAAGCCACCCAAAAGCGCCCATTCGCGTATCTGATGGGCAACATGGCCCACGCAAGAACAGCCTCAAAAGACCACCAAAAGTCACAATGGGAACAATCCCAAACCTAAAAAAGAGCAAAAAACAGGCAAAAAGATAGATTTTTTTCTCACGGTTTCACCTTGTGATGGGTTCAAAAAATCATCAAAAAGAACCTGATGCCAATCAGTGACATCTGAGATGCCAATTTTTAGACAACTCATCATGGTCACGCTCGAATGAAAATTTAATGCCGATACAAATCAATCACATAGAATCAAAACCGAACTCGCAGCCTGTCATTTTCCTCACCAGTTAATTATTTAAACCTCAATAAAGCTAAAACTCTAATAACACCATTTATTAAACAAAATGCCCCTGCTTGCAGCCAGTCATATTTAGAAGAATGGGGAAATTACTCTCTTGTTATTCAAAAATGTGCTGACTATACTGCGGCCCCTCTGTGAAAGCAGAGCAATGACGGAAATATAAAAAGCTTCATGGATTGAGCAATATAAATCACACGCAGTTCACGCAACACAAGGTTATTTATCCATGAACAAGTTTAATAAAATTGCCGCTTTCTCCCTGCTTGCTCTGGCCATGAATGGCGGCGCCCATGCCGAAGGCTGGTATGCAGGTCTGGATCTGACCACCTCCAAGATGGATCTCGATGGTGCTGCCAAAGACGCCTATGACGCCAAAGTGATCGACGACCAGCTCGATGGCGGCAGCCTGATCGTGGGTTACAGCTTCCAACCCTGGTTGGCCGTTGAAGGTGGCCTGCACGCCCAACAGATGGATCAGCTGACCTGGGTGACCTCCCCGATTGCAACCGGCTTTGCCGACACCACCATCGAAACCCGCAGCATCAGCCTGGCAGCCAAGCTGAGCCAGCCGCTGGCCTGGGGCTTCAGCGCCTATGCCAAACCTGGTATCGCCTACACCCGCACCGAATTGGAAGTTGTCGGGAACGCCACCTTCCTCGGTTTCAGCGATCAGGTCAGCAAGAGCGCAACCAAGAGCAAGGTACACCCCAATCTGGAAGTAGGTCTGGACTACGCCTTCAACGACCACTTCTCTGCCGGTATCGGTTACGAGCGCCAGTTCGACGCCCTGAGCCTGGGTGACGAGCACTACTCTCTGGATACCTTCAAGCTGGGTCTGCGCTACCACTTCTAAGTCGCGCCGCGTCAGTAACAATACAAAAGGGCCGCAGGTTTCAAACCTGCGGCCCTTTTTACTGCTCTTCTTTCCGTACCCTGCGTTAGCAGATCTGGTCTTTACCCAGCTGCTTGGCCTGATAGAGCGCCCGATCGGCGCGCACCATCAGGCTCTCTTTCTGCTCATCCTGCTGATACTCCGCCAGCCCGAAGCTCATGGTAGCGGGCGCATGGGGGCAGATGGGCTCGCTCGCCATCAATGCCTGAAACTTGCTCGCCACCACCAGCGCATCCTCGCGGCCGGTGTTGGGCAACAACACCATAAACTCGTCACCGCCCCAACGGGCCAGCAGATCGATCTCGCGGATATGGCGGCGCACCAGCGCCACTATGTTGATCAGGGTCTGATCCCCGGCGTTGTGGCCATAGCTGTCGTTGATCTGCTTGAAGTTGTCCACATCCATGGCGATCACCGTAAACGGCTGATGGAAGCGGCGCGCCCGCTCACACTCCAGCTGCAACGCCCGCTCCAGCCGATAGCGGCTGGCGGCGCCGGTCAGGGCATCGGTCTCTGCCAGCAGACGGTTCTCCTCGGCTTTCAGTTGCAGCGCCTCGTTGAGTCGCACCAGCTCGGCGGTGCGCTCGACAACCTGCTGCTCCAGCGACTGATTGCGCCGCTCCAGCTGCTCCAGCAACAACTTGCTGGCGTGGATATCGCGATGGGCGCCGATCATCCGCGCCACAGACCCGTCGGGATTGCGCTCAATGATGCGGCCGCAATCCTCAATCCAGAGGTAACTGCCATCCCGGCAGCGGCAACGGTACTCGGCACGATACTCATGGGCGCTGCCGCTCAGGCAGAGATCGAACTTCGCCATCACCGCCGCCAGATCGTCGGGGTGGATCACGTTCTCCCAGGTGAAGACGGTATTGCCGAGGGAGTGAGGCTCGTAACCCAGCATCCGATACCAGCCGGGGTTGCGATAGACAAAACCGGTATTGGCATGCCAATCCCAGATGCCATCGCTGGTCACCTCCAGAATGCCATGCACCACGGCCTCGCTGACATCCGAGATCCTGATCGTGTCACTGTCCTGCACCATAGCAGTTATCCTTGTTCTTCCGCCCCGCGCCACCACGGGGAATCGCGCTGTTGTCGTGAGGCGCTCACCTTGGCATATTGCAACAGATCTGTCAGCCAGAACCCCACCGCACCACCGTTTCCCCGGTTATCGGCCACTCACGGCGCAGGCTGAATCAGGGTGGCCATAAGTGTGGCTCAAGCGCGCCCCATTTACCGGATTTAACTCACGATTCAGTCATTTGGGGGATGGGAATAAATGAGGGGATACCCAGAGGCCCCCACAGAGGTCACTCGGCCAGAGTCAGCCGATAAAAATCCGTCTCCTGATGTTTCGGATTGGGGCGCAGAAATACCCAGCCAAAGCGCCGGTAATGATTCAAGGCCCGCACATTGGTACGACTCACGGAGAGGATCGCCCATTTACAACCCGCTCCCAGCAACTGCTGGCGGATATAGGCCTGCAACTGCGCGGCCAGCCCGCAGCCGCGATATTCGGGGAACAGATAAATCAGCTGCACATAACCGGTCTCGGGCTCATCGGAAAAGCTGCGAAACTCCAGCTGACCCACCCGCTGTTCACCCGCCCAGATATGAAGGTAGTGCCATTGCGCTTGCCCCAGCCTTTCGCGGATCCGCTCCCGATAGCCATCGATAAAGTCGGCAAAACCATCATGGGTATGAAAGCTGCAAAAATAGGCATCCCTGCGCGCCTGCACACAGAGCTCGTAATCGCGATCCAGATCGATGGGGTTAAATTCAAGTCTCAAGCAATGACATCCTGTCATGTGTGGGTTGGATGTAGGGTGTAATAAGCGCAGCGCATTACACCTTTTGGCAGATAAATAACAGCGGTGCAATTCACTTCGTTCTTTGCACCCTACCGAATTTCACGAAGCGGGCAAAATGGGCATTGTGCCAACCTGCCCCCTCACCCTAGCCCTCTCCCGGAGGGAGATGGGATAAAGCAGCACCGGAAATATGATCGCCAGCTGTGTAGGTTCGATTAGCGAAGCGTAATCGGACAGCGGTAACGGCATTGTTCCCTTCTCCCGTTTATTAAAAAAGAGGAGAAGGGTCGGGGATGAGGGGCAGGAAAAAAGAGATTCCGCGGTAAACGTTGGGCTTCGCTGCGCTCAGCCACAACCTACACAATCGGTAGGTTGGTGCTGAGCCTGAGCAGCCAAAAATATGAAGTACAACATATAGAAACATTCATATTAATGATATTTTCTTGTGTGTATTTGTGTCGACTCAGGCATTCTGAAAAATTCTTCATTCACTTTCTGAATGAAATCGAGGACTATACCTTCAACTTCATAATAATTATTTCTAGGCATTCGACTAACGTTAACGCCTAATTTTTTAAAAATCTTTATCATTTCACCTTGGTGTTGCTGATAGTCAAATGCGATGCCATTATTAGATGCCTTTGATATTTTATTCGATCTTAATATCTGTTCATTTATTTGGTTTATAACTGCCATATATTCCTGAGATACACCGATATCACCAATTGTCGATTTAGGGCATGCTAAATTGTACCACTTGAACAAATTTATACTTTTCCAAGATATTGTTTCAAATCTAGATGCCTCTAACTCGATATAACTTCTAAAAGAATTCAAATGGGATAAATGAATGTTTGTTTTTATTGCATCAAGATTGGAGACGTATGTTTTAAGTGCAAGATAAACACCCGCAATAGCAAATATGTAAGATAAGAACTGAACCACCCCGTTTACGATTGGAGGAACATCTTTAAAAATTTTAGTGAAGTTCTCCATGCACTTTGGTTCAAAGCAAACTTCTCTATCAAACACATTATCAACATATAACTCAAAAGATATACTACCCAAAAGTGAGGCTACAGTAACTGCGATGCAAATCCACATTAAAATCTGAAACCACTTCAACTCTTTTATATTATTCATCACTAATCATCACACATTGGTTTTATGTCATTTAAGCGAGACCTGAATCTACGCGACGAATGCTCAAAAGTTCTATTCAGGATGTTCAAATCATAATGAGCCTGATGATAAAGCCGACGATACCAATACTCCTCTTTATGGTTAGCATACCAACCTTCAAGTTTATGTATAAATGAATCTAATCTAGTTATATCCATCTTGGATGGTAAAGGAAGAATATTCAACACTCTAGTTTGCAGTGATATATATTGCTTATGTCCAAGTCTCTTAAGTTTATTGACTCTACCTAGACATCTATTAAAACTGCGCCGATAATCTCTACTAACTCTATAATCGGCAATTTTAGCAAGAGACTCCAGATTTTTAACTGAAGCCCTAATTCTAGAAACCTCATCCGATGGTAATCTTGGTTCTTTAAAAGAGATTCTTAGACCATGAATTAAAATATCTGTTGTCGAAGATCTAATGATATTTGTTTTGGTCTCATTTAAAGGGAGATTTTTCCCATATAACATCTGGCGAACAAGTTCGAGTGAAAATGAAAAGTCATATTCGGGGTTGCGACTTGATATTGCTATATCATCAACAAGTCTTGTATAACTTAAACCTTTACTTTTTAGCCTTTGAACTATTGCAGGCTCAACATCAAATAGGACCGCACTAGCAATATAACTAGATGTCAGTGCCCCCTGAATTAACATGTTATTATGACAGCATATATCAACTAGAGCGTTTGCAACGGCTCTTGGATATTTCAATAATTTATTGAATACATTAAAAACCAATTCAGGCGTAATATTATCGAAAAAATCTTTAATATCTATTTTTAACACGGATTGACTACCGCAATGCTTACTTGCACAAGCTACGCGCGAATTCAACTTCGAAGTGCAATTCCCGATTAAAAATCAGGCTGCTTTCAGAAGTTCGTCAAAAACCACCTGTGG